>DATFKK010000196.1 GCA_035268685.1 Candidatus Krumholzibacteriia bacterium
CCTGGTGATCGGATCCGCCATGACCGTTCCCCCGCTCGTGCTCGACGATTTCGGAGATTCCCTGGGCGTGTCGACCTGGGGCGCGCGCTGGACCGGCTTCACGGACCGGGTCATGGGCGGGGTGAGCGACATGAGCGTGGAGCGCCACGGCGACGCCGACACCCCGCACCTGCACATGACCGGCGAGGTGCGCCTGGAGAACAACGGCGGCTTCGTGCAGGTCGCCCTGCCGCTGGACGGCAGTGGCGAGCCACTCGACGCGAGCGCGTACCGCGCCATTCGACTGCGGGTGCGCGGCAACGGCGACGGCTACTACGTGCACCTGCGCACCGACGACACCCGCCGCCCGTGGCAGCACTACGCGGCTCCCTTCGAGGCCCCGGACACCTGGACCGACGTCGAGATCCCCTTCGACCGCTTCACGGCCCAGTCGCTGCGCGCTCCGCTCGACACCGGTGCGCTGCGGCGGATCGGCATCGTGGCGGCCAAGCAGCGGATGCAGGCCGACCTGTCGATCGCCAGCGTCGAGCTCGTCCCCTGAGGCCCCTCGGACGGTTCCCCATGGTCGGGACGAACGCGCTCGGCCACACTCCGCGCACCATGTCCGAGACCTCCTACACCACCATCGCGGCGTACTACGACGAGGTCTTCCCGCCGCGTCCGGGGCCGAGCCGGCTCGTGCTGGACCTGCTCGGCGAACGCGCGCCCGACGCCACCGTCGTGGACGTCGGGTGCGCCACCGGCGGGCTGCTGCACGGCCTGGGCGATCATATCGGACGCGGAATCGGCGTCGACGCCGACCGCGAGCTGCTGCGCGTGGCGCGGGGACACGATCACGACCTTTCGCTGGAGTTCGTCCGCGGCGACATGGCGCACCTCGACGACAGCCCGGCCCTGCAGGTGGTCGAGGCCGACGCGATCACCTGCTTCGGCAACACCCTCGTCCACCTGACCGACGAGGCGGAGCTGCTCGCCTTCCTGGAATGGGCCGAGGCCCACCTCGCGCCCGGCGGCTTCCTGGCGGTGCAGATCGTCCACTACGATCGGCTGCTGCGCGAGGGGTCGACGGCGCTGCCCGCCATCGACACGCCGCGCGTGCACTTCGAGCGCGCCCTCGACTTCGATGCGCGGCCGGGACTGGTGGAGTTCCGCACCGAACTCACCGTGAAGGACACGGGAGACCGCCGGGTCAACACGACCTTCCTGCGACCGCTGCGCGCACGGGAGCTCGTCGACCTGCTGCACCGCGCCGGCTTCACCCGTGTCGATCGCTTCGGCTCCTTCGACCGCGACCCGCTCGGGGACGACAGTCCGGCGGTGGTGGCCGCCGCACGGCGGTGACGCCGGGCGCGATTCCCGCTACGCTCGGGGCCCATCTCCTCGCGCCCCCTGGATCCGGAGGCCTCCGGTGCCCCGCATCGACGCCCACCCCCACGGCCACTTCGGCTGGTTCGATCTGTTCTCCAAGGACCTCGACGCCTCCAAGGCCTTCTACGCGGGACTCTTCGGGTGGTCGGCCGAGGACCAGCCCGCCGAAGCGGAAGGGTCCGAGCCGTACACCATGTTCACGCTGGCCGGTGATCACGTCGCCGGAGGCGGTCAGATGAACGCGGAAATGCTCGCCGGCGGCGCTCCGCCGTCGTGGAACGCCTACGTCTGCGTCGACGAACTCGAACCCGTGCTCGAGCGCGTGACCGCCCGCGGCGGCAAGGTCCTGTTCGGCCCGATCGACATCTTCGAGCACGGCCGCCTCGCCTACTTCGCCGATCCCGAGGGCGCGATGATCGCCCTGTGGCAGGCGAAGGGCCACGGTGGGAGCCGCCGGGCCGACGAGGCCGGTACGGTGTGTTGGACGGAACTGGCCAGCCGTGACATGCACGCCGCCGCCGACTTCTACGGTTCCGTCTTCGGCTGGACGAACACCGAGAACCCCTATGCGCCCGGCCCGGGCTACCGCGTGCTCCGGAGCGGCGACATCGAGGTGGGCGGCATCCTGCAGATGACCGACGAGTGGGGCGACCTGCCCGCCCACTGGGCGCTGTACTTCGAGGTCGACGACGTCGACCGCAGCGCAGAGCAGGTGCGCACGCTGGGGGGCGCGGTGAAGCACGGGCCCTTCGACACGCCCGTCGGCCGCATCGCCGTGTGCACCGACGACGGCGGGGCCTTCTTCTACCTGATGCAGCCCGCCGATGCCATGAAGGAGAACCGATGAGCGATCCGATCGAAGGCTTCCTCGACTCGTTGCCCGACGACCGCCGGGCCGCGATCGAGGCCGTCCGCCGGCTCATCCTCGAGCGCCTGCCCGCCGGTTACGAGGAAACGGTGAACCGCGGCATGCTGGTCTACCAGATCCCGCTTTCGACCTATCCCGACACCTACAACGGCGAGCCGCTGGTGTACGCGGCGCTGGGGTCGCAGAAGAACCACATGACCCTGTACCTGAACAACGTGTACATGAGCGAGGAACGCCGCGCCGAGTTCGAGCGGCGCTTCGCCGAAGCCGGCAAGAAGCTCGATGCGGGCAAGAGCTGTGTGCGCTTCCGCAGTGTCGACGACCTGCCGCTCGACCTGATCGGCGACACCATCGCGTCGGATCCGATCGAGGGATTCCTCGCCCGCTACGAAGAGGTGCAGGGCGCGCGGAAGGCCGCCGCGCGCAAGCAGACGGCGACGAAGAAGAAGACGTCCTCCGAGAAGACCGGCACGAAGAAGAAGCGCAGCGGACGCCGGACCAAGTAGTCCTGCGTCCGCCCGCGCGTCGGCGGCGAAGACTCCGGACGGCAGCCCCCTCCGGAGTCTTCGTCGTGAACCACGCGCGCGCGCGTCTGTGGCTGGGAATCACCAGCGTGGGCACCCTCGTCGTCCTGGCCGTCACCGCCCTGGCCCTCGATCTTCCCGGTCGGTTCCTGCCCGGTCCGGACGCCGGTTTCGGGCCCGAACTCGCGGCCCTGGCGGCCGCCTTCGGCGCGTACGTGGTCGTGTCGTTGCCCTTCGACGTCGTCGGCGGCCATGTCGTCCCTCGCCGCTTCGGCCGGTCCGAGCGGTCGTTCGGCGTATTCCTGGTGGGTTGGCTGCGCGGCGTCCTGGTGCAGGGCGCGTGGTGGGTCGGTCTCGGTCTCGTCGTCCTGCAGGCGTCGCGGGCCGTCTCGCCCTGGCTCGGATTCGCCGTGGTCGCGGTGGCCACGGGAGGACTGGTGCTGGCGCAGGGCGTGTTCGCGCGTTGGGTCGGCGGTCTGCGCCCGTCGCAGCGGGCGGTGCCTACGACGGGTCCGGCCTCCGAACTGCTCGGCACGCGCCGGGTGCTGGCGATCGACCACGACGACGTGGGATTCACCGGAGGCTGGGTCGGACCGCCCGGCCGCGAGGCCCTTCTCGTTCCGGCGCGCTGGGTGCGCGACCTCGCGTCCGATCGCTTCGAGGCCGAACTCGTGCGCCGCGGATCGGTCCTGCGCTCCGGTGCACGCGAGCGCGGGCTCGTGCTGGCCGCCGCCTTCGACCTGATCGGCTTCGGGCTCGCCGTCTTCGTCCTCGGCGGATCGCTGACGAGCGTGGCCGGGCTCGTCACCGTGTCGCTGTGGGTCACGCTGTGGTCGTTCGTGGGCGCGTTGATCCTGCCGTCGCTGAGCCGGCCCGGCGTGTACTGGGCCGACCGCGCGGCCTCCGAACTCGGCGTCGACCCCGCGACCCTGCGCGAGACCGCCCGGCAGCTCGACCGCTGGCAGGACGACGAACCGCGCCGCCCGCGCGGCGTGGAGACCATCTTCCATCCGATCCCCGCCGTGGAGCACCGGGTCGAAGCGCTCGATCACCGACGTCCTGCGGGTCCGGGGGCGTGGCACACCGCGCGCGTGGCGTTGTGGCTGAGCTGGGCGTCGTTCGGACTGCTCGGACGGGCCGTGCACTGCAACTGCGGGCGGCCGGAGCTGTGGGTGCTGTTGCCGGCGGATTGAGCGCGCGGCGACACGAGGTCACTCCTGGACGTCTCCGACCTGCAGATCGGCGGCCGCGACCCGTTTCGAATCGAGTCCGAGCCACTCGAGAGCACGCGACAAGGTCGAGAAGACCTCGACCCCGCGATCGCGGAACTGACGTTGAAGGAGCATCATCAGGGCCGTCGCCCCCGGATCGCGAACGAGATAGGCCGCCCGCGGATCGAAGTCCCCGTAGGCCTCGCGCAGCCAGGGAGCGAACTCCTTCGTGAGCCGGCTGTCGAAGGTCACGTCACCCACGACACACAGGATCACCGTCTTCGGGCCGAGGTCGCCCGAGGAGATCTCCTGGAGCTTCACCGACTTGACCTGGTCGAGCTCGACGTCGCCGTCCAACTGCTCGACGATGAGGTCGTGGTCCGGAAAGTACGCGTAACGCAAGCCCATGCGCGGGATCCTCCGTAGGCAGGAACGGACGGACAGACGGGCATTCGCATGGTGACAGGTTTCAGCGCCGGTTGCCATGACCGGATACCATGACCGGATACCGCATCTCCTCCCGTAGAGGCGCAATTAAGGCGAAAGTAGTGGCGGTCCACAAGCTGCGTGCAAGGTCCGATGCGATCGCTTAGATTTCCCGCCTCGCGCGCAACCTCCCCCGAGCTCCCGACATGTCGAATGCATCCCGACCACTGACCGTCCGACGCCACCCGACGATCCGCCACCTCTGGCAGGTCCTCCGCGACGATCACGACGTGGCCCTCGCCCACGCCCCGAGCCGCGCCGAGGCCGAACTCATCGCCCAGGGCATCGCGCACAGGGAGGGCATCGACGTGCTCGTCGACGACGGGCCCGACCGCCGGACGGCCTAGAGTGCCACCGGGCGCCGTTGGGACGGCCATCGCGGAATTCCGCTAAGGCTTCCGCCCTGCGCGACCGATCGCGAACGGTGGAACGGCACCGCCCGGCACACCAGCCCGGCGCGGAACGCCGCGAGGCCGCCCTGCCTCGGCCCTCCCACGCGCTCCCGGGACCCGCCATGACCATCCGTTCGAGAATCCTGATCGCCACCGTCGCGCCCATCGTCGCGGGCATCGCGGTGCTCGTCGTCGTGACCGCGCTGTCGGTCCGCGAACAGACCCACGAGCGGATCGAGACGGCCCGTGACCGCTACGAGGCCGCCGTGGTCGACCGCCTCCGGGCGCAGGTCGAACAAGCCGCCGCCGCCATCGACGGCGCCGAGGCGGCCGGAGCCGACGCGGGCGAGGAACTCGAGCGGGTCCGCCACCTCGCCCACGGCGATTCCTACGTGTGGATCCACTCGCTCGATCGCCGTGCACCCGGCCGGGCCACGATGGTCATGCACCCGATCGCGACGGAGCTCGAGGGCCGCGACATGTCGCAGATGCGCGATCTCGAGCGCGTCGAACGGATCCACCACGAGGGCACGGTGCACGACTTGTCCGACCCGGAGGTGGCGGACGTCGAGGAGACGAACCTGTTCGTCGACGCCAACCGGGCCGTGCTCGCGTCCCCGACCCGAGACGCCGTGCTCCGGTACTACTGGCCCAAGCCCGGCGGCGACGAGCGGACCGGATACCCGAAGCTCTCCTACGTCCTGCACCTGCCCGAGCACGGCTGGGTCCTGGGCTCCGGCGAGTACGCAGACTTCATCGACGAAGAGGTCGCCGCGATCAGCGACGCCGCGTGGGCACGCGGTCGACGGCTCGTGGGTTCGGTGGTGCTCGTGGGCGCCGTGATCGCGGTCACCCTGATCGGGATCGCGATCTGGCTGGCCGGGCGCATCGCCACGCCCCTGCGCAACACCACCGAGCGATTGCACGAGATCTCCGAGGGCGACGGCGACCTGACCGTGCGCCTCGACGAGACGGGCGACGGCGAGATCGCCGAGATGTCGCGGTACTTCAATCGCTTCGTCGAGAAGATCCGGTCGATCGTCCACGACGTCGGCGAATCCACCGTGCAGGTCAGCGCCGCGTCGACCGAGATGGCCCAGACGTCGACCGCCATGACCGAGGCCGCCGAACGCACCTCCCAGCACGCGGTGTCGGCGAGCAGCGCGTCCGAGCAGATCAGCAGCAACATCGCGTCGGTGGCCACCGCCGTCGAGGAGATGGACGCGAGCATCCGCGAGATCGCCTCGCAGTCGAGCTCCGCCGCCACCGATGCCGGTCAGGCCGTCGAACGCGTCGACCACGCGAGCGCCACCGTCCAGAACCTGAGCGAGAGCAGCGACCGCATCGGCAGCGTGATCCAGATGATCTCGGGGATCACCGAGCAGACCAACCTGCTCGCGCTCAACGCCACCATCGAAGCCGCACGCGCCGGCGAGGCCGGGCGCGGCTTCGCCGTCGTGGCCACCGAGGTCAAGAACCTGGCCAAGAGCACGGCCGAGGCCACCGAGGAGATCACCGACCGCATCACCGGGCTGCAGGGCGAGATCCACGCCGCGTCCGAAGCGATGGGTGCGATCACCGACGTGATCCGCCGGATCAGCGACGCCCAGTCCACCATCGCCGGTGCCGTCGAGGAGCAGAGCGCCACCGTCGCCGAGATCTCCGGCAACGTGAACCAGGTCTCCCTGGGCGGCAACGAGATCTCCGAGAGCATCTCCACCGTGGCGTCGGTCGCCAGCGAGACCTCGGCCGGCTCCGCCCAGCTCCGCGCCGCGTCCGACGAACTCAGCCGGATGGCCGAGAGCCTCAAGGCGCTGGTGGTGCAGTTCCGCGTGTAGCGAGGCGTCGTGGGCACCGGACCCGCCGGCGTCGGCGAAACGTCCCCAGGTGGGGATGTTCCGCTGCGGAAGCGGTGGACGTGTTCCCAGGACCGATCCGGATCGTCGTGACGTGAGGGGGATGGATCGGGCCGCTCGCGGCTCCGGGGCCGGCGTCGTGGCGCCGGGGCCGGCATCGCGCCCCGATGCCGAGCCACCCGGCCCCCTCCGACCGCCTCCCGCCGCGAGATCCTCGACGCATCAACCATCAAATTGACAAAATGTGGGGTCACGAGGCACGTTGATCAAGCCCATCGGCAGGGAGACCGGCATGCGCCGCATTTCGATCGACGTCACGGACGCAGAACACGCCAAGCTCAAGGCCCTGGCGGCCCTGAAGGGTCAGTCGATCAAGGACTTCGTGCTCTCCCGAACCATCGGCGATGCCGAACTGGCGCCCCACCTCGCCGAGCTCGAAGCGTTGCTGGACGAGCGCATCGATCGCGCTCGTGCGGAGGGCACGAGCGATCGCAGCGTGAAGGACGTCTTCGAGCGAGCCCGCCCAGATGGCGGGACGGATCGGGATGCCTAGCTACCGGCTGTCTCCCGACGCCGTAGACGACCTCCTCCAGATCGCGCGCCACACGACCGAAACGTGGGGTGTCGACCAGGCGAATCGGTACGCGACGTCACTCGAACAGTGCTTCCTCTCGATCGCAGCCGGAACAACGGTCACGCGGCGTCCGATTCCCTCGAGGCCGGAGCTGTGCGTCTGCCGGTGCGAGCACCACTACGTGTTCGCTCTGCGCGAAGAGAGCGACTCGGTGATGATCGTCGCGGTGCTCCACGAAAAGATGGGCCTGATGGTTCGACTGCGCGATCGGCTGGAGGGTCTGTAGCAGAGCCGCTCTCCCGTGGCGAGGCCGGCCGGCGTCGGCGAAACGTCCCCAGGTGGGGATGTTCCGCTGCGGAAGCGGTGGGCCCCTCGAGGCTCACCGATCACCGTGGCCCACGCGCTCCAGACACAGGACCTCCGGCTCCCCCGCACGCGAAGCGTCTTCGGCCGCCACGTAGATCCGGTCTCCGAACCACTCGATCGTCCGGACCCACCAGGCCCCGTCCGGCAGGTCGATCTGTCTCTGGCCCACGACCTTTCCGGAATCGGCATCCAGCACCCACCAGGAGATCCGCTCGACGGTATCGCGATCCCGACCGAGACCCGCGGAGGAAACCACGAGCACACGTCCCTCGGCGGCGCGGACCGAAACGCGCGCCACGGCGCGTCGTGTCTCGCGCACCACGGGCAGGGCACCGTCCGGGACCCGACCGCGCAGGGACTCTCGCTGCCGTTTCTGCTGCTCGATCGAGTCCTCGTCGAACCGAAGGATCTCGACCGGCACGTCCACGCGAAAGCGGATACTCCCGTCGGGATCGATCGCGACGAGCGACCCGGATTCGTAGTCGTCGCTCAGGTAGACCGAACCATCCGGCTCGGCGTCCCAGACCCACGCCTGCGCGCCGAGGATCTGTCGGTTCGGCGACTCGAGTTCGTCATGGAGAACGACCGGTGCGCCCCCATCGAGATCGTGCCGCACGAGCCGGACCAGGAGCGCATCGTAGTCGGTCGCCGGCTGGACTCCGGTGTGGCGAACGACTGCACCCTCCACGAGCCGGATCCCGAAGCCCTGCGGCATGCCCTCGGGTTCGTCGAGCTTCGGGATCGTCGCGACGTGGTCGAACGGAGGCCGTACCGGGCGGCGCACCACGCACTGCCCACCGATTCCCCCGATCAGGGCGAGCAACGATCCGTCGGAGGACACGTCCAACGCACGGGGCCGATTCACGTGTCCCGGCGCTTCGCCCGCCACGTCGAGGACCTGACTCGCCGAACCGTCCGCAGTGATCATCACGGCGCCCATGTTCGAGAATCCGTGCCCCACGAGCACGCCGTTCTCGAAGGGAGCCAGTGACGTCACCGGATTCAGGACGACACCACCGTCGATCTCGGTGCTTCGCCACAGCAATCGCGTCGGGACGAGCTCGGCGGCAGAGGCGGTGGTCGTCGCAAGGGCCGCGATCACGATCAGGAGTCGGGTCACTTCGACTGGCTCCCGAACAGCGACTTCAAGGCACCAAAGCTCTTGCTCTCGCCCGATACGGGGACCTCGCGATCCACCCAGCACTGAAACAGGTTCACATTGAGCTGGCAGCCTTCGCAGCCCACGCCCCATCCCCAACCGGATCCAAAACCGGTTCCGCCCCTCCCCCGGTCAGAGCCTCCCCAGCGCCGGTAGACCACCGATCCGTCGACGATGATGTCGGCCAGTCCTGAGACCGGATTCTGCGCGATCTGGATGTCGTGGTACCCGTCACCCGATCCCGCCACGACGAACGTCACGCGGTCGTCGAACCAGTCCATCATCGGGCTCAGGTGGAGGTCGCCCGCGGCGTCGGTGCCGAGGCGCAGCATGAACATTCGATCATCGTTGACGTACCAGATCTTGCTGCCGTGGGGTTCGATGTGCACCGGAGCCACGGGATCAAGATCGAGGTCGCCGACTGCACGCACTACGGCGCGAAGCACGAAGCCGCCCGCCGCGGCCTCGGCGACTTCTTCGGCGGTCCCGGTGAGGGAATAGTTGATGCCGTAACGGGCGAAC
>DATFKK010000197.1 GCA_035268685.1 Candidatus Krumholzibacteriia bacterium
GGCACCGAACGCGGTCGAACGAGACCCCTTCGTCGACCGGACCGAACCCGACCCCCCGCCCGCTCCCGGCGTCCGGACCGCGCGACCGGTCCCGGCGCCGTCCCTGCGCGGCATCGTCCGTTCGGAGGGTCGCCTGGTCGCACTCTTCGACGGCGGTTCGGCCGGTGTGGACGACACCGTGGGCGGTTGGCGCGTGACCGCGATCGACGCCCGATCGGTGACCCTCGAACGCGGTCGGCGCATCGTCCGCCGCACGCTCTGAGAGCAGGAGGAGTGAGCATGGACCGCATCCCCGCCCGTCTGCACACGCTGATCCTGGCCGCGCTGCTGACGCCCGCACTGGCCATCGCGCAGTCCGATCTGCAGTCCGATCCGCAGTCCCAACTGCAGTACGACATGGAGTTCCGCGACGCCCGCGTCGACGACATCCTGCGCGTCCTCGCCGAGCGCTACGACGCGAACCTGGCCATCTCCGGCCGGATCGACGCGACCACGACCGTGAACCTGCGTGGCATGGACCTCGAGTCCGCGCTCGACGTGCTGCTCGAGGGGTCCGGATTCACGTGGAGACGCGAGGGACGCGAACGCGACGTCGTCCGTGTCCTCAGCCGCACCACACCGGTCACCGAGGTCTATCCGCTGTCGTACACCAACGCCGCGGAACTCGTGCAGGTGATCGCCGCCCAGGTCGCAGGTGTGACCGTGAACGCCGAAGCGCACTCGAACAGCCTGATCGTCAGTGGCCCCCTGGCGGCGGTGCGAGAAGTGGCGTGGCTGATCGACAGCGTCGACCGTTACCGCTCCCAGGTGAGCATCCGCGCCGAAATGGTCGAGGTCACCCTGGGTCAGGAGGACGTGCGCGGTGTCGACCTCACCACGCTTTTCTCCGGCGGCGAGTTCGACGCCGATCTGAACACCTCGTTCTCCGACGGCAACGAGAACGTGAACCTGAACGTCGCCACCGTGCAGGGCGACTTCGACATCCGGGGACTGTTGGCCGTGTTGCGCGAGGACCGCGAGGCGCACCTGCTGAGCAGTCCCGAGATCACCACGCTCGACAACCAACCGGCCAAGGTACACGTGGGCGAGCGTGTGCCCTACCAGCGCGCGACCGTGGAGACCCAGACCGGAGCCACCCTGGCCGAGGTCGAGTTCATCGACGTGGGTGTGAAGCTCGATGTCACGCCGACGGTGAGCGCCGACGACATGCTCTACCTGCAGATCCACAGCGAGGTGAGCGAGGTCCTCGACCAGAGCGTGCAGAACGTCCCGCGCATCGGCACCCGGGAGGCGGACACCCGTGTGCTCGTGCGCCACGGCGACACCGTCGTGATCGGCGGCCTGATGAAGGACAACGTGAACACCGTCACCCGTAAGGTCCCGATCCTCGGCGACATCCCGCTGCTGGGAATGCTCTTCCGCCGCGACGCGGTGCAGAAGACCAAGACCGAATTCCTGGTCTTCATCCGCCCGTTGATCCTCGACGACCCCAGCGAGATGCGCGCCGACCGGCGCGCGCAACGACTGCGCGACGAGGTGGTCGGCGACCGCTGATCAGACGACGGCCCCGAGAGCGTCGTCGATCGCCTCGAGCAAGCGGGTGTTGTCGGCCGGCTTCTTGAAGTAGGCCCGGGCACCCAGTCTGTGGGCCCGATCGCGGTTGCCGATCGGATCGCGGGCCGACAGGACGATCACCGGCAGATTCGCCAGTTCACCGATGCTCTGCATCCTCTCCATGACCAGGAAGCCCTCTCCGGCCGGAAGCCCCAGGTCGAGGATCATGAGATCGGGGCGCTCCTTCCGCGCGGTGGCCAGTGCCGTGTAGCTGTCCGCGGCCGTGATCACGTCGTAGCCCTGGGCACGCAGACGCATCCCCAGCCCCATGAGCAGGTCCTGGTCGTCGTCGACCACGAGGATCCTTCGTTGATTCATTCGTCGACTCCTTGACGGACGGCGACGCGGACGTCGCTCTCCTCCAGTTCGGCCACCAGCCGGGTGACGGCATCCTGCTCGTCGCGGGCGGCCAGGGCGGACGGCTCGATCTCCGAGACCGTCCACGTGATACGTTCGAGATCGGGGTCGAAGGTGTCCGCCACCTGGCGCCCGAAGCGGTCGAGGATCACCTCGGCACCGCGAGCATCGGTGGAGGCCACGATCACGACACCCGTGCCGGAACGTGAAGCGGGGCGCGGAACCACCGTATCGGTACTGCCCACCACGCTGCGCTCGGCGATCGCGCGCAACTGACGCAGTTCCACCGGATCGACTTCCCCCCGGCGCACGCCGGGTGGTGGCGCGAGGATCACGTCGATGAGGGCCAGGCCACGCCCTAGCCGTCGCGCCTCGATCACCGATGGCGCCACCAGCGTGGCCAGATCGAAGAGCGGAACGTCGAAGAAGAAGGTGGAGCCTTCGCCCGTGGACGATTCGACCCAGATCCGTCCCCCGTGACGCGCCACGATCTCCTTGCTGATGAACAATCCCAGGCCCAGGCCCTTGCGCGAGCGCACAGCCACGTCCTCCACCTGCACGAGCCGCTCGAAGATGCGGCGCTGGTGCACGATGGGGATTCCCGGCCCGTCGTCCTCGACGGTGAAGCGGACACGGTCCGGAGTGTCGGCACGGTGTTCGGCGCGCAGGACGATCCGTCCGCCCGGCGGTACGAACTTGACGGCGTTGCCCACGAGATTCACGAGCACTTGCCGGAGGCGCGTCGGGTCACCGTAGATCGACGGGACGGTCCCCGCCCGGTCGACCTCCAGCTCCAGGCCACTGGTCTGGGCCACCGACCGTTGTGCCTCGCACACCTCGTCGATCAGCCGGAACGGATCGAGACGCTGCCGGTCGAGCGAGAACTTGTCGGTCCGCGCGCGCGTGGCCTCGACCAGACCGCTGATCATGGTGTCGAGTTCTCCGACGTTCCGAAGAGCGGCCTGCACCAGCTGCTCCTGCCCCTCGTTCACGTCACCGGCCAGTCCGTCGACCAGATTCGTCAGGAACTGGTAGATGGCGGTCAACGGTGTCCGCAATTCGTGGGACACGTGCGAGATCAGCCGCTCCTGTGCGTAGCGGCGCTCGGACACGTCGGTCAGACTTCCGGCCATACGCCGTACCGATCCCCCCGATCCGCGCACGCCCACGCCGCGGGCCAGCATCCACTGGTCCTCGCCGTCCTCGTTGCGCATGCGGAACTCGCACTCGACGTGCGGCGCCGATCCTTCGATGTGTTCGCTCAGGGCGCGGTGCAGATCCTCCCGATCGGCGGGGTGCACGCGGTCGGTCCAGGCTTCGATCCGGGCGGGATTCGGCGGCGGGTCCTCGACGCCGATCAGCGCCCACCATCGCGAGGAGTAGTGGACCTCGTTCGTCTGGAGGTCCCAGTCCCAGATGCCATCGTTGGCACCCTCGATCGCCAGGGCATGTCGCTCCTCGCTGGCGCGCAGCATGCGTACGCTGGCCGCTCGCTCACGCGCGTGGTGGATCGCTCGTTGCAGCTCGGCCGTCGAGAGTCGGCTCTTCGGCAGGTAGTCCGAAGCTCCGGTGCGCAGGGCCTGCACGTCGTGCTCGGGCTGGTCGAAACTCGTCAGCAGGATCACGGGCACGTCACGGTCGATACGTCGGATCTGCTGGACCAGGTCGAGGCCGTTCTTCTCGCCGAGGCAGTAGTCCACCAGATGGAGATCGAAGGCACCGCGCTCGAGGAGGGTACAGGCGGACTCGTAGGACGTCGCCGTGGCCAGCTCGCACTGGAGACCGCGTGCCCTCGACAGCAGCTTGCGCACGATCGTCAGATCCTCGACGTCGTCGTCGACGAGCAGTACGCGCACGGTGGTGGTCGACATGGACTCTCCCACTGGGATCGGGACGAGTGAGGGATATCGGGCGACCGGGCAGCCGGGTTGAGCGGAAAAGCGTTGCAATTGCATCATCCCTCAAGTTCGCCCGCAGTGGATCCGATGATCCTTTCGTCATCGCTGATGCCGTCGAGGCGATGCAGATCGTCTTCCCGGCCACATCCGAGCAGATGGGGGGGACCCATGTCGCGGATCCTGGTGGTCGACGTCTCGCCGTACTTCCGCGCGCGGACGCGGGCCCTGCTCGAGTCCCGGGCACACGAGGTGCTCGAAGCCATCGACGTGCGGACCGCCGTCCAGTGCGTGTTCCGCGAGGCACCCGACGCCGTCGTGCTCGATCTGATCGTCCCCGAACAGGACGGTCTCGACCTCCTGCGCGAACTCCGACGCCGTGGCTTCGTCGGTCCCCGGATCGTCGTGACCGCCGATCGGCAGCCGATGACGCGCCACCTCGCGCTGGCCCACGGCGCCACCGCCCTCCTCCCCGAGCCCGTCGACGCCGAGACCCTGCTCGAGCACGTCGAGGAAGGCGGAGTCCTTGTCTGATCTGCTGGTCGAACGCGTGCTGGAGCCCGACCAGGAAGCGGCCCTGGCGCACCTCACCGGAATCGGCCTGGGGCGGGCGATCGCCGTACTCGGCGACGTGCTCGGCGTACGACTGCGTCCGCGCGAACCCGTGGTGCACTTCGTATCGCTCCCGGACGAGGACCTGCACCAGCGCGAGGAATTCGACGATCCGTGGTCGGCGGTTTCCGCGGACTTCCGGGGCGATTCGACGGGTCGGGTCGCGGCCGCGCTGCCGCGGACCACGATCGACTACCTGTGTTCGCGCCTGGGTGGACTCGATGCCTGGCGCGACGCGAGCCGCGCGGTTCCGGCCGTCACCGGCCAGGAGATCGCGGGCATCTTCCTGAACTCCCTGGTCGACGGGTTCCGTCCCCTGCTGTCGCCAGAGCTCCGATTCTCGCCTCCGCAACCGTCGACCGACCTGGCGGCCTGGTGGCGCGACGCAGGCACCGAGGCCGTCGGTGGAGTCCGTACCGAGCTGACCGTCGAGGACGGCGACCACGACCTGCAGGTACAGTTCGCCCTGGTCGCCGGACCACGTGCCCTGGACGATCTCCTGCTCGCCGTCCAGGGCATGACGGGAGGGATCCGATGACGCGACTCACCGAACGTGACCCGAATCCCGATCCTGCGGCCCTCGGTGTGCTCGAGGCCCTCCCCGTCGGGGCCGCGGTCGTCGACACCGACTACCGCATCCACGCCTGGAACGCCGCACTCGGCACACTCACCGGAGTCGATCCCTCCTGGGCGCTCGGGCACGATCTCCGGCACGTACTTCCGGCTCTGGCCCGACCCCGCTTCGAACTGCGGATCGAGGAGGTACTGCGCGGGGCGCCGGCGGCCACCTTCGACTCGCTGTTGCACTCCGGACTGTTGAAGGATCCCCGCGGGGCCGAGACCGGCCCACGGGTCCGGATCGGTGTCGGTCCATGGCACGACCCTGCCGGAGACGCGAGCTTCGCGGTGATCGTCGTCGAGGACCGCAGCACCCTGCACGAGCTCTGCGACGAGATGCGGGCGTCGCGCGACAGCGCGCGCGACGAGGTCGTCCGGCGCCAACGCAGCGAGAGCGAACTCCGCCAGCACGCCGATCACCTGGCCGCGGCCAACGACGAGCTGCAGCAGTTCGCGTACATGGCCTCCCACGACCTGCGCGAGCCCCTTCACAAGGTGCGCATGTTCGTGGGCCTGCTCGAAGAGGACATCCGGGACACCGCCGACGACGAGACCCTCGACACGGTGCACCGCATCGGGCGCGCCACCGAGCGTCTCGAGGATCTGCTCACCGAGAGCCTGGCCCTGTTGCGTGCCGGAGAGAACGTCGAGACCACGGGAAGGGTCGACTGCGAGCAGATCGCGCGCGACGCGATCGACGACCTGGATTCGAGTATCGCCGAGGCCGACGCCGTCGTCGAACTCGGCGACCTGCCTCCGGTGACGGCCGATGCCGTCTCGGTTCACCACCTGCTCCTGAACCTGCTGTCGAACGCGCTCAAGTTCCGGCATCCCGACCGGCGGTGCCGAGTGGAGATCGAGGCCAGCCGGGGATCCGTGCTCACGGCCGAGGGCGAGCTCGACGCGGTGCGACTGGTCGTCCGGGACAACGGAATCGGCTTCGACCCTCGCTACGCGAGCGAGATCTTCAAACCCTTCCGGCGTCTGCACGGACGCGATCGCTCCTACCACGGACACGGACTGGGTCTGTCGATCTGTCGTCGCATCGTCCGCCGTCACGGCGGACAGATCTGGGCGGAGAGCCGGCGTGACCGCGGCGCCACCTTCCACGTGGTGCTCCCCGCGGTGATCGAAGAGGACGACACGGGATCGCTCGATGCCGTCGCCGAACCCGTCGTGAATACGGTCGGAGCCTGAACTCAGGGAGTCCGGACGATCCGCGCGGTGCGCCGGCGAGAGTCCTGCTCGAGGACGACGAAGTAGACTCCGTGCGCCGTGCCCCGTCCCGCGGCGTCGCGGCCGTCGAGAACGACCCGCCGCTCGGCGACCGGTCCGTCGCCCCGCGCCAGGGTGCGCACGACCCGTCCCCGCACGTCGATCAGACGCAGATGCCAGGGCGCGTCGGCGTCGGCACGCAGACGGACCTCGTGGCCCGCACCGCCACGGACGACGTCGAGACGCAGGGACACGTCGCTGCGTGAGGGGAGCCGGAAGGAGCGCGATCGATCGAGACCGCCGTCCTCCCAGGTGAGGACCACCGTGTCGGTCCCTTCGGACCGACCGAAGGTCGCACGAACCCCCGCCTCCGTCCGTTCGATGCCCGAACCCAGACGTGCGAGCACCCGGGTTCCCGCCGCCAGGGTCACCGACGAGGCGCGCTGCAGCGACCGCGACTCGAAGTCGAGCGTCGTCACCGTCGACACCGCGTCGACCACGCGCATGCGCACGCCGTCGGCCGCGACCACCCCGAACGACGACGATACGATCCCGACCAGTCCGCGCACCGCGCCGTTCTCGACGTTGGCATCGGGCGCGCCGACCAGGAAGTCGTCGGCCCCGTCGCCGTCGACGTCCACGTGATCGCTCAGGCTCCAACCCCAGCGGTCGCCGGCCACGCCGAGCGAAGATCGGTTCGCGGGCAGGACGTCCTCGGGAATCGGGCCGGTCCCGTCGAAGAGGTGGATCCAGCCCGCGTCGAGACCGCTGTCGTCCCGCCCGGGTGCCCCGGCGACCCAGGAACCCGGACTGCCCCGATGATCGCCCGCCGCGGCCACGGCGAAGCCGAAGCGATCGCCCGCGGTCTGCCCGGTACGCACGAGATCGGCCACGTCGTCGGTCGACGGAGGACTGCTCGATCCGTAGAAGACCTTCACCAGCCCGCGGTCGCCATCGGCACCGGGTGCTCCGACCAACAGGTCCTGGCGCGCGTCCCCGCTGATCAGGCCACCCCGCGACACCGACCAGCCGAACTGCTGGTCGGAGGTCGCATTCCCGAAGACCACGGTGGGTGTCGACGGCAAGGCGCTCGCTCCGACGAACAGATGCACACGTCCGCTGGCGCCGGCCGCACCGGGGGCGCCCACGGCCACGGCATCCCGACCGTCGCCCCGGAAGTTCGGAACGTCGGCGAGCGACCAGCCGAAGCCGGGTCCACCGATGGGTTCGGCGTCGGGTGCGAAGTCCGCGAAGTCGCCCGTGGCGATCGGGCCGCCCAGCGCGGGCCCGTCCCACGTCGCCGCGGCCGTGGTCGGGAGGCTCGACGCGCGGCTGCCACGGAACACGTACACGCGTCCACGGTCGGTCCCCGTGGCGTCGCTGTAAGGGGCGCCCACCACGAAATCGTCGATGCCATCGTCGTCGAGATCGCCGGCGGCCGACACCGACCACCCGAAACGGTCCCCGCCGACCTCACCCGCGAAGATCGGCTCGGAGGAACCGCTGAAGGACGGTCCCCCCAGATACACGTACACGGCGCCGCTCTTCTCGCCCGACGGATCGTCGCCCGGCGCGCCCACGGCCACGTCGTCGTAGCCGTCGTCGTCGACGTCGCCGATGCCCGCCACCGAGAACCCGAACCAGTCCCCGGCACTGCCGTCGTCGAGCACGACGTCTGGCCGATCGCTCATACTGGACCCACCGAACCACACGAAGGCCCGTCCGGCCTCGGCGCCCAGCGCATTGTCGAAGGGCGCACCGGCGATGAAGTCGCCGATCCCGTCGCCGTTGACGTCGCCGGCGTGATCCACGGCGAAACCGTGGCGGATCTCGCTGCCGCCGGTCGAGGGGCTCTGGAAGAGATCGGTCGCCGCCCACGCAGACGGTGCGGCGGCGACGATCGTCACGAGGATCCACGATGCGAACTGCGATGGGCGTTTCACGGGATCTCCTGGGTCACGAGCCCTCGGCAGCCTCTAACGCGCCACCACGGGGCCCTTCTTCCTCTGGGCCTCCAACACGGCGTAGGCGGCCAGGTTCACGATGTCGCCGACCTCGGCGTCACGCGGCAGCACGTGGACCGATCGGGAGAAACCCGAAAGGATCGGGCCGATCAGCTCTCCGCCACCCACACGGTACAGCAGCTTGTATGCCGCGTTGGCCGCGGTCAGATTCGGGAACACGAGGACGTTCGCGGTGTCACTCAGGCGGCTGAACGGATGCCGTTCCCGCATGAGCGACCGCACGACCGCCGTGTCGGCGTGCATTTCGCCGTCGAGTTCGAGTTCCGGCTCGCGTTCGTGACAGATCTCCACCGCACGGCGCACCTTCGCCGCCTCGGCGCTCCGAACGCTGCCGAAGTTCGAATGGCTGACCATGGCCACCCGCGGCACCGTGTCCATGTCCCGGGCCAGCGAGGCGGAGGCGAGGGCGATCTCGGCCAGCTGTTCGGCCGTCGGTTCGAGGTTCACCGCGCAGTCGGCCAGGAACCACGTGCGCCCGCCGAGCAGCACCACGTAGGTCGAGCTGACGACCGTGCGCCCCGTCTCGAGCGCGATGACCTGCAGGGCGGGCCGGATCGTCTCGGGGAAGTAGTTGGTGAGGCCTCCCACCAGAGCCGCCGCGTCTCCGCGCTGGACCAGCATGGCCGCGAAGACGTTCGGGTCGTCGAGCTCCTCGCGCGCGTCGACCAGGGTCATGCCCCGCCTTTGCCGCAGGCCGAAGAGTTCCCCGGCGATGACCTCGCGTTCGGGATCGGTGCGCGGGTCGCGGACCTGCAGACCCTCCAGATCCAGGTTCATCTCGCGGATCGCGGTCCGGACCTCGTGCTCGTCGCCGATCACCAGCGGCCGCGCGATGCCCTCGTCGATCAGGCGCGCACAAGCGCGCAAGGTGCGCACGTCGTCGCCGGTGGGGAAGACGACCTGCTTCGGCTCCTGCTGGGCCCGCACCCGCACGTTGTGCATCACGCCGAAGGTCACCTCGAAGCGCGCCCGCAGGTCCTCGGCGTACGTGTCCACGTCCTGCAGCGGCACGCGCGCCACGCCTTCCTCGGTCGCGGCCCGGGCCACCGCCGGCGCCACGTGCCACAGGACGCGGGGATCGAAGGGCTTGGGAATGATCAGGTCCGGGCCGAATTCGAGCGCGTCGGCCTCGTAGGCACGGAGCACCGAGGCGGGCACCGGTTCCTTGGCCAGATCGGCCAGGGCGTGCGCCGCGGCCACCTTCATGCGATCGGTGATCCCGGTCGCGTGCACGTCGAGCGCGCCGCGGAACAGGAAGGGGAATCCCAGGACGTTGTTCACCTGGTTCGGCGTGTCGCTGCGCCCGGTGGCCACGATCGCGTCCGGAACGGCCGCCTTCGCGCGGTCGTAGGGGATCTCGGGATCGGGGTTCGCCAACGCGAACACGATCGGCTTCGGAGCCATGGACTTCACCATGTCCTCGTCCACGACGTCCTTCACGCTCACCCCGAAGAACACGTCGGCGCCGCGCATGGCATCGGCCAGACTGCGGCGATCGGTCGAGACGGCGAAGGCCTGCTTGTAATCGTTCAGGTCGTCGCGTCCGTCGTGCACCACGCCCTTGCTGTCGCACAGGATCACGTTCTCCTGCTGCACCCCGAGGCTGATCACGAACTTCGCACAGGCGATCCCCGCCGCGCCGGCGCCGTTGATCACCAGCGTCAGGTCCTCGAGCCGGCGGTCGGTCAGTTCGCAGGCGTTGATCAGGCCGGCACCGGCGATGATCGCCGTGCCGTGCTGGTCGTCGTGGAAGACGGGAATGTCCAGGCGCTCCTTGAGCGTCTCCTCGATGACGAAGCACTCGGGCGCCTTGATGTCCTCGAGATTGATGCCGCCGAAAGTCGGTTCCATCATCTCGCAGGCGCGGATGACGTCCTCGGGATCGCTGGCCTCGAGCTCGATGTCGTAGACGTCGATGTCGGCGAAGCGCTTGAAGAGGACCGCCTTGCCCTCCATGACGGGCTTGCCGGCCAGTGCGCCGATGTTGCCGAGTCCGAGCACGGCCGACCCGTTGCTGACCACGGCGACCAGGTTGGCTCGGTTCGTGTAACGGAAGGCGAGGTCCGGCTCCCGGGCGATCTCGAGGCAGGGCTCGGCCACGCCGGGAGAGTAGGCCAGGCTGAGATCGTGCGCCGTGGCCGTGGGTTTGGTCGGAGAGATCTGCAGCTTCCCCGGCCGTGGATGGGCGTGGTATTCGAGGGCCTCGTTGAATCGCCGCTCGTCACTCATGGGGGAACCTCCCGTCGGGTACGGACCTAGCATAGATCCTTGCACGGCGGGGAACCAACCACTAGCCTGGCCCGGCGGCCACGGCAAACCCTTGCCAGTCACGAATTCGGTGCTCGACCCGCGGCTCCGGGGAACCACTGCATGTTGCGATACCTCCGCCTCGTCCTCGGCATCGGCGTGCTCGCCGCGATCTACTGGCAGATCGGCGGATTCGGTCCGATGACCGGCGAGTCCACCGACTCCCGCGAGCCGGCGCCGACGACCGAGGCCACCGCCGACACCGTCGCGGCCGGCGGCCCCGACGACGGCCCGTCGTTCGGCTACCCGCCGCTCGACCACGAGAACGACCTCGAACGGGTGCGCCGTAGCGTCCCGATGTCCGAGATCGAGGAGTGGGACGAGTTGGTCATCGGCCGGAACGAGTCCTTCTACGTCGCCCTTCGTCGCGCCGGACTGGACCACGACACCATCATGCGGGTGGTCGACGCGGCCGAGCCCCACGCCGACCTCAGCCGTGTCCGTCGCGGCGACCGCTTCCTGCTCGCCCACGACGACGACGACGATTCCCTGCGCGCCATCCGCTTCGACGTGCGCGACGAGAATTACGTGGTGATCGACCTCTCGACCGAGGAGCCGCGCACCGAACTCTCGCGCTATCCGGTCGAGCGGAAGGTCCGGGCGGCCCGGGGCTCGATCCGCACCAATCTCTTCGACGCGCTGAAGGCCCAGGACGCCGACCCCACCCTGGCCGATCAGCTCGCCGAGATCCTGGGCTGGGACATCGACTTCTTCCGCGACCTGCGCGTGGGGGATCGTTTCCTGATCCTGTACGCGGAATACGTGCACGACGACGAGATCGTACGCGATCCCCAGATCCTGGCCGTCCGCTTCGTGAACCGCGGGCGTGAACTGCGGGCCTACCGCTACGAGAACGAGTACGGCCTACCCGCCTACTACCAGGCCGACGGAACCTCGCTCGAACGGCAGTTCCTGAGGGCTCCGTTGAAGTTCACGCGTGTGTCGAGCCGCTTCAGCCATCGGCGTCTGCACCCGGTGCTGAAGCGTTACCGTCCGCACTACGGCGTGGACTACGCGGCCCCGCTGGGCACACCCGTGCACGCCACCGCCGACGGCGTGGTGATCGAGCGCACGCGGGATCGGGCGAGCGGGAACTTCGTCGGGCTCCGTCACGGCAACGGTTACGAGAGCTACTACCTGCACCTGTCGCGCTTCGCGAAGGGCGTGTCGAAGAGCGGGAAGGTGACGCAGGGCCAGGTGATCGGCTACGTCGGCAACACCGGGTGGTCCACCGGACCCCACCTCGACTACCGGATCCGGCGCAATGGCAAGTGGATCGACCCGAACAAGTTGTCGCTGCCACCGGCCGATCCCATCGACGAGGCCGGACTGCCGGCGTACCGTGAGCACGTGGCCGCGCTCGACGCCCAGCTCGAGATCGTTCCGGTCGATGCCGCCAACGTCGTCCTGCGAACGGGCCTCGCTCCGGCCCTCGGAGCCGCGGTCACCGACTGACACCTCGCGCCCACATCCACGTGCGGCGCGGACGGAGGCCGCCGTGGACAGCCGCTCCGACTGGACCCCGCTCCGCGAGGCGCTCGACCCCGAGCGCTTCGGTCGCAAAGCGGCCACGCTGGCCGCCCTGGTGCAGGCGCGCTCGCCGGTCCTGCCCGGATGGGTGGCCCCCGTCGACGTCGACCCCGACCCGGGTGCCCTGCTCGACCTCCACGCGACCCGCGACTGGATGCTCCGCTCGTCGAGCCCGCTCGAGGACCGCCCCGAGGGCTCGGCCGCCGGCGTCTTCCACAGCGGCCACGCCCCCGCCGTGGTCGAGGAACTCCGCGACGAGATCGACGCCGTCCGCGCGTCCGGACGGACGGATCGCGCTCGCTCGCTGTTGGGCGACGACGCCGCCCGTGTGGCCGTCCTCGCCCAGCCCTTCGTCGCCTTCGACCGCTGGTGCACGCTGGAGCTCGACGCCGAGGGATACGAACTCGAAGGATGGATCTTCGAGGACGACGGCGCACCCCGTCGCTGGCGGGAGGGGGGCGGGCGGGGAGACCGGATCGTCGGGATCGCACGCCGGGCGGCGCGGGCGGCGTCGATCGACCACGCCCTGCTCGAGATCGGAACCCGTGCCGACGACGTGTGGGTCCTGCAGATCCGGCCCGCGCCGGGTCGGAGACCGCGCCATGACGAACCCCGGATCGAGGCGCCGGCCGATCTTCCCGGCCTCGGAGCACGGGTCGCCCCCGGGGACGCCGACGTCGACTGGGTGTGGGATCGGGAGCACTCGCCCCTTCCCCTGTGCCCGCTGCTCGCCACCGTCTTCGGGCGATGGATCGACGCGCTCGAAGGCGCCTATCCGAGCCGCCTGATCCAGGGGCGCTGGCACGACCGGCCCCGGGATCGGGAGGCCACGCGCGAGGACCCGGACATGGTCGAGGCGCTGTTGTCGAGCTGGCGCACGGCACTCGACGCGCTTCCCCGCGCGATCGATCGCGTGGACACCGCGATCGCCGCTCTCGACGGAGGCGTCGAGACCTGGCGGGAATTCGTGTCGCGCTGGCTCGACGTGCAGGCGCTGTACTTCGACGTGCCCTCGGGCCGCCTCCGCCGCTGGGCCCACCGGCTCGAGCAGCGCCAGGGGATCGACCTGCGGCCTCGCCCGGGGACCACCGTCGCCGCACAGCGGGCCGCCACCTGGCGCGCGCTGGGACGGCGCATCCTCGAACGTGAAGACGTCGGGGCGGAGACCGCCCGGGGTCTGCGCTCCTGGATCGAAGCCCACGGCGACGACCCCCTCGCTCGTGAGATCCGCGCCGCCCTCGACGACGCCGGCCATCTGTGCGCCCTGCCCTACGACGGCCGTGGCGTACCCTGGGAAGAGGATCCCGCGCCCTTCCTCCGGGCCCTGCTGCGCCACGCGAAGTCCCCGGTCGCCGGGCCCGAACGCCATGAAGACGACGACCGGGCGACCGCCCTCGCCCGGGACGTGGTCACACTGGCCGAGGACGACGACGACCTGCTCCTGCGCACATACCTGCGCTGGCGCCGGGCGCTCACCGCGGTCGCACCGACCACCCCGGCAGCCGGCGCGCCGGACCCGTTGCTCGACCTGATCGTCGACGATCTCGAGCACTGGATGCGCGAACGCGACGAGACCGCCTTCCGCGGGGCCCTCGACCGCGGGCGTGCTCTCGCCGCACACTGGCGCGGCGCGATCGACGACGGCGCAGCGAGCGGTCTGGTGGGCCGCCCCGCCGCCCCCGGCCGCGCCGAGGGAACGGTGGTCCGGGCCGCTCACCTCGGCGACGTCGAACCCGACCGCCCCGACACGATCGCCGTGGTGTCGACCGTGCTGCCGGCGGACGCGTCGATCGTCCCCTTCCTGGCCGGGCTCGTGTGCGAGAGCGGCGATGTCCTCGGCCACGCCTCGATCCTGGCCCGCGAAGCCGCGATTCCCTGCGTGGTGGACGTCGGGGACGCGCGGCGTCGGCTCGCCCGCGCCGACCGCGTGGTGGTCGACGGCGACAGCGGCCGTGTGATCGTCACCTCCTGAGACGTCTTGTCGCCCACGGGCGCGCGGCCTACGATCGTCGCCCCGCGATCCGGTCGTGTCGGACGACCCTTCCCTCGGCTTCCGGAGTGGTATCCATGTCGCGCTTTCCACGTGTCGGTCTCGCCCTGATCACTCTCGTGCTCGTCGCGAGCACCTCCCCGGCCCAGGCGCAGACGCGTTTCAGCGTCGAGGCCGGTCCGCTCGTCCCCTTCTCGGACTTCGCCGACGCGGTCGACGCGAGTGCGTGGATCGGAGCGCGGGCCGAGTACCAGCCCATGAACTCGCTCGGCCAGGTCGCCGAACTTGCCTTCGTGGTGCAGACCGGCTACGCAGATCTCGAACTCGACACCGATCTCGACGCGAGTGCTTCGCTGTGGGCGCTGGGCGCCGGCGTGCGCGTGTACTCCATGGCCCTGCCCTTCTTCCTGCACGGCGGCATCGAGTACATGTCGACCGATCTGGACTTCGGGCCGATCGACGCCTCGACCGACGGCTTCGGTCCGACCTTCGGGGCGGGGCTGAACTTCGGACTCGGTGGCGTCTTCGTCGAGGTCGAGGGGCGGCTGCACCTCGGCGTGGGAGCCGACGACGAAGAGATCGACCCTCGCTTCACGACCCTCACCGCTGCGCTCGGTCTGCCGTTCTAGGAGACGTCCCATGATCCGGTTCTCGACGCTCGCACTCCTGCTCCTGGCCGGTGGGCTCGCCCACGGTGCCGCTGACGTCGTGTTCGTGGGCGGCACCATCCACACGCTCGCCGGAGAACGACCCTCGACGGTCGAGGCCCTGGCGATCGGGGACGGCACCGTCGTCGCGGCCGGCGACCGAACGACGGTGGAGGCTCACGTGGGCGACGCCACCCGAGTGGTCGACCTGGCGGGCCGTACCGTGATCCCCGGGCTGGTCGACGCCCACGCACACCTGAGCGGTCTGGGCGCGGCCCTGGCCCGGGTCGACCTGCGGGGAGCCCGCTCGGCCGAGGAGTGCGTCGACCGGGCCCGGGCCGTGCACGGCGAACTGCCCGACGGCGCGTGGCTACTCGGCCGGGGCTGGGATCAGAACGGCTGGGACGGACAGGCCTTTCCCGACCGGTCGCTGCTCGACGAGGCCTTCGGCGACCGGCCGGTGCGCTTCACCCGCATCGACGGCCATGCCTCGTGGGTCAACACCGCGGCGCTGCGCCGTGCCGGCATCGACCGCGACACTCCGGATCCCGAAGGCGGGGAGATCGAGCGCGATCCGGCCACGGGCCGGGCCACGGGGATCCTGATCGACGCCGCCGAGTCGCTCGTCGGAGCCGCGATCCCCGAGCCCGACGCCGCCGAGATCGAACGGCGCTACCGCCGCGCGGTGCAGTCCTGCGTGGAACTGGGCATCACCGGCGTCCACGACATGGGCGTGTCGCTCGAGGAACTCGAGGTCCTGCGCCGCGGTGAGCGCGAGGGGTGGCTCGACCTGCGCATGGTCGTCTACCTCGGCGGCGATCAGATCCTCGCCGCGTACGAGGGCGGGCGCGCGGGACTCGAGCCCTCGTCGCGCGTACGCGTCGAGGGCGTGAAGCTGTACGCCGACGGGGCACTGGGCAGCCGGGGCGCCGCGCTGCTCGAGGACTACTCCGATCGTCCGGGGCACCGCGGGCTGTTGATCCAGGAGCCCGCCGTACTGCAGCAGAGAATCGAGCGGGTCTTCGCCCGCGACCTCGGCCTGGCCGTGCACGCGATCGGCGACCGCGCGAATCGCATCGTGCTCGACCGGATCGTCGCCGCGCACACCGCGCTGACCGAGCGCCGTGTCGACGTGGCACCACTTCCCTCCCTGAACGCGCGCATCGAGCACGCGCAGATCGTCCACCCCGACGACCTGCACCGCTTCGCCCGGCACGGGATCCTGCCCAGCATGCAGCCCACGCACTGCACCAGCGACATGCCGTGGGCCCCCGATCGTCTCGGCCAGGAACGTCTCGAGGGCGCCTATGCCTGGCGTACCCTGCGCGAGCTGGGGTGCATCATCCCCCTGGGCAGCGACTTCCCGGTCGAGGAGGCCTCGCCCTTGCTGGGACTGCACGCGGCCGTGACGCGGCAGACGCCCGACGGACATCCGCCGGACGGCTGGTCGCCCGATCAGAGCCTGACGCCGCTCGAGGCCCTGCTCGGTTTCACGGTCTGGCCCGCGCGGGCGATCGATGCCGAGGCATGGGGAACCCTCGCGGTGGGTTCACGCGCCGACCTCGTCGTGGTCGACCGCGACCCGCTCTCGGTCGACGCATCCCGACTGCTCGACACCACGGTGCAGATGACCATGGTCGACGGCGAAATCGTCTTCGAACGCTGAGTCAGCTCTCGGCCGGCGCGTGCAGCGCGTCGACCAGGGCGCGCAACCGCAGGTACATACCGCGCTCGACCTCGACGAGTGCGCGGTCGCCTTCCATGTAGAACCACGCGCCCTCTTCGTCGGGACGCCAACCGAACTGCAGGGTGATCTCGCCGTCGGGCCATCGGATGTCGACGCTCGCAGTCTTCTCCGAGAGCATGACGGCAGGGGGCCGCCCCTCGGACACGAAGACCGTGCTTCCGGGCTGCATCTCCTCGATCCCGCGGGCCACGTTCCGCGCGGCGTTCTCGCGGTAGGACGACGTGGGGACCTGGCCGTCCTCGGTCAGCAGCACCCACTCGCGGTCCCCTCGCCGGATCTCGGCCCAACGGCCCGAGCCGTCGTCCACCCGGAAGGCGATCGCGCGTTTGACGTTGCGGGGAATGGGATTGCGATCCTCCCACCCGCGGAGTCCACGGTCGAGCAGACCGACGAACGACGGCGTCAGCGCGAGCACGGTGTCCAGACCCTGCTTGCGGGCGAAGTACTGCTGCTCGTTCGCCTCGTTGCCGAACCACACGGTCGTCGTCCGGCCGGAACGATCGGTCACGCTGAGTTCGGCCCACGGACGGTCGAGGCCGTAGCCCGACCACTCGCGTTCGCCCAGGTCGTCGCGCAGGTACCCTGCGATGGTCTGCGTGGCCACGACCAATGCGATGTCGTCGAGCTCCCAGCGGCGCAGACGCGGCGGGGTTCCGGGCGGTCCCGACCACCACAGGCCGGTGGTCGTGTCCCGGGCGGCCACCCACCGACCGGCAGGACCCCGTCCCTCGAGACGAAGGATCGCCTCGTCGTCGACGTCGAACAACGAACGGCGGCGGAAACCGTGGTGGGCCGACCGCACGAGCTCGAGCACGTTGATGTCGGCCAGCTCGAGCGCAGAGGAGTCCTCGCGCCGGACGTAGCAGAACTCGCCGGTGACGACTTCGATGCCGACGGCCAGTCGACGGGACGCGCCGTCGGACGACGCCAGCACGAGTTCGGTGCGCGCGGGTTGTCCTACCTCGAGGCCGTAGCTCGCCCACGAAGCCTCGTCGAGCTCGGGATTGAGTTCGCGCTGCCGCACCTCGGTCGTGATCCGTTCGAGCACCGACGCGACGACACGATCCTCGGCCCGTTCCACGATGGGCTCGGTCAACCACCACCCCTCGTCGCGCCGGACCAGGGTCCAGCCGCCGCCCGTACGTTCGACCCGCAGCGTGTCCACGGCCGACGGGTCGACCGGCAACAGCAGGGCAGCCTCCTGCCGTGCCTCGAAGACCCGCTGTTCGCGTGGGATGTCGATCCCGAAGATCCACACGGCCAGAGCCAGAACGACCAGTGCGAGCAGGAAGGTCCATCGGTTCAGACCCATTGGCGTCTCCTCCACAGGGTCCACGCCCCGATTGCGAGGAAGACCAGCGGCACCACCATCAGCGCCGCGATGCGCAGGACCTCGACCTGGGCCGACGAGAGCACGACGGGATCGTTGAGGTCGGGACGCGGGGGCAGCGCGATCCGATTCTCCTGCTCGGTGAGCCACAGCACCGATGCCAGCAGGAGCTGGGTGTTCCCCTGGACACGCAGGTTCGCGTTGCCCGCGAAGTCGGTGTCGCCGATCACCACCATGCGCGCGTTCTCCGCCAGTTCCTGCTCGAGCTCCAGGCCGGCGGCGCGCAGGGTGTCGACGCGGGTCGTGTCCCGCACGTCGACGGCATCGCGCATCATCTCGAAGGTGGTGGCCATGGTCGACGAGATCTCTTCGGAACCGAAGAAGAAGCTGCGCAGATCGATCCGCACGGCGTAGGCCAGGGGCAGGGGGCCGGGACGATCGACCTCGGGATCGAACGCGATCCCGTCGACCTGTTCCTCCGGACCGCCGCGCTCGCTCCACGCCTCGGGTTGCGACTCCAGCAGCCGCACCGCGCGCACGCCCGACGGCACGGGTTGCACCACACGCAGGCTCCGCGCCAGGGGGAAGACCGCGGTGTAGGTGAAGTCGCGGGTGATCGGGTGCTCGGGATTGCCGCCCATCGCGATCGCGATGCGTCCGTCGCCCCCGCGGGTCAGGTTGATCTGCTCGTCGCTGGTGTCGACCACGAATCCGGGACCCGGCTCGATCCCGAACTCCGCGATCAGCGAATCGGTGCTGCTCGAGGCCAGGGGCTCGAGCGTGGCCAGCACCCGCCCCCCGCGCAGGACGTAGTCGGCGATCATGTCGGTCTCGGCCGTCGTCAGGTCCGACTCCGGTCCGGCCAGGACGAGCAACGAGGTGTCCTGGGGGATCCGTTCGACGGTCTGGGTCGCGAGGGTCCGCACGTCGAAGTTCTGCTCGACCAGGAGCTGCGCCGCCTGGCTCCAGCCCGCCGGAGATGTGTCCTCGAGCGACGCCTCACCGTGGCCGGTGACGAACAACACCAGCGGGCGCTCCGACGACAGCAGGCGCACGAGCCCCGCGGTGAGCTGGGCCTCGACGGGATCGACCATACGGATCCGCAGATCGCCCTGGGCGAGCACGACGGTTCCGTTGGCAGTGACGCCGTACTCCTCGGCCAGGTCGGGACGGCGGTCGGGATCCACGGTACGCAGGCTCAGCAGGGGTTGTTCCTCACGGTAGCGTCGCACGAGGTCGGCCAGGCGCGCTTCCTCCTGGGGCCGCTGCGCGTAGAACGAGACCACCTCGACCGGGCGATCGATCATCGCGAGGACCCGCAGCGACTGCGGCGACAGCGTGCGACGATCGCCCCGCGTGACGTCGACGCGCACCTCGTTGCGAGACACCGCGATGGTCCCGAGCACCACGAGCAGGCCCAGCAGGACCGAGGTCACGACGAATCCGATGCCGCGGCGCGCGCTCATCCCGCCACCCTCCGGGTCTGCCGCCAGCGACGCCGGCCCAGCGATCCGATCGCAAGGTGCAGGAAGAACACCACCGCGCCGACGAAGAACACCGTGCTCGACAGGCGCCATTCCCCGTGGGCGAAGTGTCCGACGTGGCCGGTGAAGTTCACCAGCCGTAGCACCGTGCCCCAGGGCGGATCGACCTCCACCCCCCAGTCTCCGATGACCACGAGGGTGAGCAGGATCACGAAGGTCGACGCGAAGGCGATCACCTGGTTCTCGGTCAGGGTGCTCATGGCCAGTCCCGCGGCCAGGACCATGATCGCGTACAGCCACAGACCGAGATGCCCCAGCAACGCCACCGGAACCTCGACCTGACCGAAGAAGGCGGTGGCCGCCGAGTGCAGCGCGGCAAGCAACACCATGGCCGTGACCACGAAGGTCGCCGCCAGGTACTTGCCCAGGACGATCTGGCTCTCGCTCAAGGGATAGGTCAGCAGCAGGTCGCTGGTACCGCTCTTCCACTCGTCGGCCATCTGACGCATCGTCAGCGCCGGCAGCAGGAGCATGAGGACGAAGGTGTCCCCCACGAGCAGCGGCTGCACCACCCGGTCGACCAACGTGAAGTCCTGCGCGGTGGTCCCGCTCAGTATGCGGAGCGAATTCGCCGAATAGCGTTCCATGAGCTGCACGAAGAAGAGCCCGTGCAGGAACAGGAAGATCGCCGTGACCGTCCACGCCACCGGCGACCGTACGAGCGCGCGGAGTTCGCGCAGGGTGACCGCCCAGGCGCCGGTCATGACGGGACCTCGACGCCCGGATCCGACCGGACCAACCGCAGGAAGACCTCTTCCAATCCCATGCGTTCGGGACGCACCTCGTGGACCGAGCAGCCGGCGGCGACCAGTTCGCGGACGGCGTCGGCTGCACCGGCATCTCCGGACTGGCGGACGCGCACCGAATCCGCGTCGGAATCCTCCACGTCGAGTCCTGCGATCGGGGCCAGCGCCTCCCGAGCGCGATCGACCGGGTCGACGACGATCCGCAGCAACGGGCGCTCGGACAGGGCCTCGCCCAGGCGCTCGGGGGTGTCTTCGGCGCGTCGCTCTCCGTGGTGCAGGATCAGGACGCGATCGCACAGGCGGCTGGCTTCGCTGAGCACGTGCGTGCTCAAGATCACCGCCTTGTCCGCGGCCAACGTTGCGACCCGCTCACGGATGTCGACGATCTGCGAGGGGTCGAGACCCACGGTGGGTTCGTCGAGCACCAGCGCCGGTGGATCGCCCACGAGTGCCTGGGCCAGGCCCGTCCGCTGCCGGTAGCCGCGGCTGCAGAAGCCGATCAACCGGTCCCGGACCTCCTCGAGTCCGCAGATCCCGATCACCCGTTCGATCTCGTCGTCGAGCTGCGCCGCCCGCACACCCTTGGCGCGAGCTGCGAAGCGCAGGAACTCGCGCACGCGCAGCTCGCGGTCGAGGGGCACGTGTTCGGGGAGGTAGCCCAGCAGGGCCCGCGCGGCGCGGCTGTCGTCGGCCAGATCGTGGCCGCCGATGCGGATGGTCCCCTCCGTGGGAGACAACAGGCCCACGATCGCGCGCATGGCGGTGCTCTTGCCGGCCCCGTTCGGACCGAGCAGTCCGAGCACCTCTCCGCGTCGCACGGTGAAGGAGAGATCGCGCACGGCCGTCAGCGGGCCGTAGCGGTGCGTGAGACCACGGACTTCGATCATGGGGCCGGGAACCGGGGACGAGGAGCGGTCAGTCGATCGTCCATCGTAACGCCGCCCCACCCCAGGTGAAGCCGGCGCCGAAGGTGGAGATCAACACCAGCGAACCGCGCTCCAATTTGCCCTCTTCCTGGGCAATGCACAAGCTCGTGGGAATGGTCGCCGCCGTCGTGTTGCCGAAGCGATCGATGGTCAGCATGACCTTTTCGGGCGCCAGCTTCGCTTTGCGGCGGGCGTACTCGATGATCCGGGCGTTCGCCTGGTGTGGGACGAAGAGGTCGACCTCTTCACCCGTCGCGCCGATCCGCTCGAGGATGTCGAGGGTCACCCGCGACATGCCGTCGACGGCGGCGCGGAAGACGTTCTGGCCGTCCTGGTAGATCGAGTGCTCGCGCGCCGCGACCGTCGCCTCCGAGGCCGGCTTCAGGCTGCCACCGGCCGGCATGTACAGGAATTCGCCGCCCTCGCCGTCGGCACCGATCTCGACGTCGAGCACACCCTCCTGCCCGGCGGGCATCCGCTCGAAGAGCGTGGCGCCGGCGCCGTCGCCGAAGAGCACGCAGGTGTTGCGGTCGGTCATGTCCATGATGGCGGTCATGACGTCGACGCCCACCACGAGGATCTTGTCGGCCGCCCCACTGCGGATCATGCTGTCGGCCACGCTCGCGGCGTAGACCCAGCCGCTGCACGCCGCGCTCAGGTCGAAGGCGAAGCAGTTCTTCGTGCCCAGCCTGCGCTGCAGCGAGCAGGCTCCGGGCGGGAAGATCATGTCGGGCGTGATCGTGGCCATGATGATGCCGTCGAGCTCGTCGGGCTCGACGCCGGCCATCTCCAGGGCCTGCCGAGCGGCGGGAGCGGCCAACTCGCTCGCTCCGGTTCCGGGATCGGAGAAGCGGCGCGCGTGGATTCCCGTGCGCTCGACGATCCAGTCGTGGTCGGTGTCGACGATCTTCTCGAGATCGTGGTTGGTGACCTCGCGCTCCGGGAAGTGCTTCCCGACTCCGGTGATGCCGGAATGGATCCGATCGGTCGTCGCCATCATGCGCCTTCCGTGGCGGTGCTCCGCGCTTGCTGGAGGTAGTCGTCGAGCCGGGCCAGCCCTTCGCGCAGCGCTTCGACGTCCCCGCCGAAACCGAGCCGGAACGCGCGCGCGTCGCCGAAGAACGCCCCCGGCGTGAGTTGTACGCCGTGGGTGCGGCGGAGGTCCTCGATCCAGAGTTCGGACCCGTCCTCATCACCGTCGAGGCCGAAGCCCAGGGGTCGCTGCACGCCGTGGCGCCGGGCGTGGGCCACGGCGGCACGGTGCGTCTCCTCGTCGAGACGCGGGAAGCAGATGATCCCCGTGGTGGGGAGGGGAGCGTCGATCCGCCCGCCCTGACGGGCCGACCACGCGTGGACGACGTCGCGTCCGCGCGCGGCGGATTCACGCGCTCGCTGCCACAGCACGTGGCGCTGGTCCCAGGCGCGATGGGCGAGCGCCTGGCTCGGCCCCGGGACGGCCACGGCCGCGTGGTCGGTGAGAGCGGCGGTCCGCTCGATCCAGTCGCGCGGCGCCGTGATCCCGCTGCAGCGAAGCGTCCCCAGACCCATGACCTTGGTGAAGCTGCGCACCGCGGCCACGTCTGCGAGCCGGGCCCGTGGCGATACGAGATCGGCGTCGAAGTCGGCGTAGACCTCGTCGGAGATCACGGCGCAGCTCGTGCGGTCCTGCAGGGTTTGCAGGGCCTCCAGATCGGCGTCGATCAGCGTGGCCCCGGTCGGATTGTGCGGATGGCTCAGCACCACGGCCGACGGATGCGCGGCGGCCAGGCGGTCGACGGCGCCGGGATCGAGGGCGAACGATGTCGCCCGGGGCCGCGGCCACGGGAGCACGTCGGCGCCCAGGGCCCGGGCGATCGCCCACAGCGGCTCGTAGGCCGGCTCCTCGACCACCACCGGTCCGGGACGCTCACCCAGACGCGCGGCCAGCAGCAAGAGGATCGAGAGATGCGTGCCCGGCTGCACCAGGACCTGCTCCGGCGGAACCTTCCATTCCTCGGCCAGCCGGAAGGTCAGGGGCGGATGATCACCCACCGGAAAGTGCAGTAGATCGGCCACGTTCACGTGGCCGAGGAGCGCCGGGTCGGGAGGGGCCATGCCGCTCGCCGTCAGCGCGATCTCCGGAAACGGAGGCTCGGCCTGCGAGCGCGCCCAGCGCAGATAGGGGATGTCGGGCCAGCGGATCATGCGGCGCACTCTAGCACCGGGGCGCAGGCCCCGCGAGTCCGGATCGTCGCCCTCACGGAGAGGCTACCACCCGGTGAAAAGCAGTAGCGGGACGGCCGAATCGCCGCCCCGCCACAGACATCCTCATCCCCCTGTTGTGAGGATGCAGCGACACCATAACACGACCCCCCGCCCGGGGAAGACCCCCGGATCGCGGTTTACGCCGAGTTGACAATTCGGCAACGCGGGTCTTCGAACCCACGCCCGGCGGCCGGCCGGCGGGGATCCCGCGAGGGGGCACCGCGAAGAAAAGGCGGAACCCGATCAGTGGTCGGGATCCGGCCGACGGCGCCCCTCCCCCACGGGCACGCGCGCCGAGGCGTCGATCGTCACGATCTGGGGGATCTCCGTCCGAGCGAAGCGCTCGACGTCGTGGACCTGCTCGCGGTCGTGTCCTTCGATCACCACCACGATGTGCTCCTCGCGACAACGACCCAGGATGGTCAATCGCGGAATCCGTTCCAACCGCCCCTCCACCTCGGCGGCCGTCCCGTGCTCGACCTCGACGATCCGACTCGCGACGAGCATCGTCTCCATCCAGAGGATCCGGATCTCCCGATGTCGCGCCGAGGCAGGGTGAGTCCGGAACACGCGGTTGCACAGTCGCCCACTCTTGCAGTGGAAAAGGTACGCGTTCCGGACTCCCTGCTCCGCTCGGCCGGGAGGCACTCGGTGAAGACCTAGAAGCGAACGGCCAGGTAACCCTTCGTCTCGTAGGCCATGTCGTCGTTGGCGGTGTTGCCGTTGATCAGGTTCAGCGCCCCGTCACCGGGCATGAAGAAACCGCCGCGGATGCCGACGGTGGCGCTGGGCCGGACGGCCCACGACAGGTTGTAGTCGAACTCCGAACCGATGTCGTCGGCCGCGGCGCCGTAGTCCACGATGGTCTGCTGCACCCCGTCGACCTCGCCGACGCTCCACGCCGGGATCTCCTCGGTGGCCATGAGATACGTGTAGCTCAGGAACAGCTTCCACTTCTCGACCGGCTTGACCGTGGCGTTCACCTGGAAGGCCGTGGTGTTCTCGAGCTCGCGGTAACCGCGCGTGTTCGGAGCACCCAGACCCTGCGGCGTGATGCCCTCTTCGTCGGGCATGATCGAGTCTTCCCAGACCTCGGTCAGGTAGAAGAAGCCCGAGGTGCGGATCTTGTTGACGTTGCCCTCGCCGCTGGTGACGTCGTCGTCACCACTGCCCATACCGAAGACACCGCCGAAGGCGACCATGTCGTTCACGTCGTAGTCGGCCTTCACGTAGACGTTCCAGCCGGAGATGTCGCCGTCGTTGACGTCGTTGAACTGGCGGTTCGGATCGATGATCGGGTTGTCGAGGTCGTCCTCGCCCACGAGGTAGCTCGCCTCACCCTTGATCTTGAGGTTGTCCTTCGCGTAGTCACCCGTCAGACCGATGACGTAGAGGTCGGTGACGTTCGGCGCGAAACGACTGCGGAAGTAGTTCAGGTCGTTGGGCAGGTAGCTGCCGCCGTCGTCGAAGCTCTGGTCGAGGTAGTACGAACCGAAGACGCTGTACTGCAGGTGCCGGGTCCGGTTGTGGAACGACAGCGCGAAGAGGTGGGCGTCCTCGCCGTCGGCCACGACCTCGCCCTCGGACTCGATCTCGTTGTCGGTCAGCGAGTCCAGCCCCTCGCTCACCTTCGAGTACTGCAGACGCCAGGTACCGGTGCGCGTGAAGTCGACCTGCACGCCGTCGAGGTTGTTGTCGAGGATCATCTTGTTGCCGAGCTGGTAGTGCATGCGGCCCACGCGCACGGTCAGGTCCTGGTCCGGGAACTTCAGGAATCCGTAGGCCTGATCGACGTGCAGCAGGAAGTTCGTGTCCTTGAAGTCGAACAGCTGGCTGAAGCCGTCGCGGCCACCGGGGCGATCGTTGGTGCGATCGGCGTTGTCCACGCCCCAGAAGCCCTGCGCCATGTCGAAACGCGTGGCGGCACCCACGTATTCGTTCGCGTGGAACTTCAGGTTCAGCCGGAGCATCTGCACGGCGTAGTTGTCGTTGTAGTCGGTCTTGCCGAAGAAGAAGTCCTGTTGGGACTGGGCCCAGGCCGAGTACAGACCGCTGTACTCGAAGCTCTTCTCCGCCTGCGCCGGTGTCGTCGCGATCAGTGCGATCAGCACCGCCACCGTCACCATCATCCGTCGTCTCGACATTCCGTCGCCTCCTTGAAAGCCAAGCGGGGCCGACACCGAGACGGTAGCCGGACCCAGGTACGGAAGATCGGCTCGCATCCGGCATACCAGACGCAAATGACGCGATTGCAGGAGCTTGACCGCGGAGGACGGGAGCATCTGCCGACGGTTCGGCACCGGATCTCGGCAGGTCGGTTGTGGGAACGTGATCAGGCCAGGCCGAGCTTGCGCAGGTGGTGCTGCAACGTGGTGCGCGGCACCCCGAGCAGCTTGGCCGCCCGGCTCTGGTTGTGACCCGAGGCTTCCCAGGCCCGCTCCACGAGGTGATCGGTGGCCTGGTGGAGCAGGTTGCCGGCCTCGTCACCGAGGCGGAGGCGTACCTCGAAGGGATCGTCGGCGCTGCCGTTCACGCCCAGGTGCAGGTCCTGCGTCCCGAGCACACCCGACCGGCTCAACAGGGCCGCGCGCTCGAGCACGTTGCGCAGCTCCCGCACGTTGCCCGGCCAGGGATGCTCGCGCAACGAACGCTGGGCGTGTTCGTTGAGCTCGATCGAGCGCTTGTTCAGCTTCTTCTCGATCCCCAGCAGGAGACGGTGGGCCAGCGGCAGGATGTCGGCGGGACGCTCGCGGAGGGGCGGGATGGTGAGGGGGGCGACGTTCAGGCGGTAGTAGAGATCCCGTCGGAAGCTGCGCTCGGCGACACGGGCCTCGAGGTCGACGTTCGTGGCAGCGATGAAGCGCACGTCGATCGGCCGCGGTTCGACCGATCCCACCCGTTGCACCTGCCCACTCTCGAGCACCAGCAGCAGCTTGGACTGCAGATCCGGGTGCAGGTCCCCGATCTCGTCGAGCAGCAGCGTGCCCCCGTTCGCCCGCTCCACCAGACCCGTCTTGCCCCGCTGCGACGCCCCCGTGAACGCACCCTCGTCGTAGCCGAAGAGTTCGCTCTCGAGCAGCTCCGACGGGATGGCTCCACAGTTCAACGTGACCAACGGACCGTCCGAACGGTCGCTGTGATGGTGCACGTACTCGGCAATGAGCGACTTGCCCGTTCCCGTCTCGCCCCGGAGCAGGATCGTGACGTCGGTCGACGCGTACTCGCGGGCTGCCCGCAGGACCTCCTGCATGGCCGCACTCTCGGCCACTACGCCCTGGACCCGGGCTCGGCCCTCGGACCCGAGCGCCTCGACCTCGCGCCGCAGGCGCACCTGTTCGAGTGCACGCTCCACGACCATGCGCATGAGCTCGGGATCGCAGCCCTTCTCGAGGAAGTCGAAGGCACCGCCACGCATGGCCTCGACGGCCAGCTGGATGTTGCCGTGGGCGGTCAACATGACCACCGCGGCCTCCGGGCAGAGTTCACGCGCCTCGGCGAGGACCTCGAGCCCCGTTCCGTCGCCCAACCGGTAGTCCGCCAGGATCAGGTCGAAGTCCTCGGACCGGAGGGTCTTCCGCGCCTCGGACACCCCAGCGGCCGCTCGGATCTCCCACCCACGACGCCGCAGCGACCGCGACAGGGAGTTTCGGACGATCCGCTCGTCATCGACGATCAGCAGTCGGAAGCCCATGGTCATCGTTCACTTGCGATGGGTGCCGGCACGGCAGACGAAGCGTGAACACACTACCCTCACCCTTCTGACTGCGCACCTGGACCGTGCCCTGGTGCTGCTGGACCACGCGACGGACGATCGTGAGCCCCAGGCCCGTCCCGTTGCGACTGCGTGTGAAGAAGGGATCGAAGATCCGTGGCAGCAGGTCCTCACCGATCCCCTGACCGTTGTCGGCCACCTCGATCACGACCTGCTCGCCGTCGAGTTCCGCGCGCAGGTCCACTTCGGGATCGGCGACGGTCTCGACCGCCCGGATCGCGTTCGACACGAGGTTGAGCAGGGCCTGTTCGATCCGATGACGATCGATCTCGACCGTGGGCACGTCCCCGGACACGTCGACGCGAACGCGGACCGACTCCCGCTGCATCTGCTTGCCCGACAACAACATCACGCGGTCGAAGATCTCGTGCAGGTCGTGCTCGCCGAACTCGGGCGGATGCGGCCGGGCGAAGTCGTTGACCTCGCTGACGATCCGACCGATGCGCTGCAGGCCTTCGTCCATCTCGTCGTAGACCTCGGCCTCCTCCTCGTCGTCCACCCCACGGCGACGCAGGTAGTCCAGGTTGCTGCGGACGGCGAAGAGCGGGTTGCGGACGTCGTGGGCGATCCCGGCCGCGATCTCGCCGAGCGAGACCATCTTCTCGCTCTCGATCTGGCGCTCGGTGGTGTCGCGGATCTCCTGCTGCATGCGATCGAGAGCCCGCGACAGCCCCCCGATCTCGTCGCTGTCCCCATTCGGGATCGGGGTCTCGAAGTCCCCGCGGCCGATCCGCGCGGCAGCCGACTCCAGCGATTTCACTCGCCGCACGACCGCACCCTCGATGAAGCGGTAGACCAGTGTGGCGATCACCGCCGAGGCGATCAGGCAGATCAGGACGCTCCACCAGAAGAAGTCCGTGCGCGCCTCGTCGACGTCGTCCATGGGAATGGACACGCTGAGCGCTCCGCGCACGTCACCGACCTCGTAGCCCTGCTCGCCGTGACACTCCAGGCACGAGACGTCGGCCACCAGCGGCGCCAGGTAACGGTACCGGCGTCCCTCCGGCCCGTCGTCCACCCGTGCGACCTCCCGTAGCTCCCGGCCCTCGGCGCGGGCGGCGTGCACTTCCTCGAGCGCCTCCCGCTCGAAGCCGTCGGGAGCGTTCACCGGGTTGATGGGATCGAGACTGGTGATGTGGAAGTGGACGTCGAACTCTTCGTTCGGGCTCAGTTCCGCGATCTCCCGGGTGAGCATGGCGGGGTTGCGCAGGACCAGCGAGTCGCCGTCGGCGGTGATCGCCACGTCGTCGCTGAGGAACGGGTTGTCCTCGACTCCCGGCCGTTTCGGCACGTAGACGCCGCCGTGGTAGGCGACCCAACCACGGACCACGACCATCTCGTGGTAGAGGTGCCGCGAGACGTCGCGCATCCCCTCTTCGAGCAGCTCGTGGGTGCGCTGCCCGACGTGACGGAAGGCCAACAGGTTGATCGCCAGGACGATCACCGTGACCCCGACACCGATGCGCACGGACAGACTGGAAAGAGGTCCGGGCCAGTTCATGGTGAAAGGGTATCAGGTGGACGAGGGCCGTCCAGGGCACGGCGAGCGCGGAAACGGGGGCGTCACAGAAGTAGGACAACATCTGCATTGCGCGCCGCGCGGCGGAAGCGTTGACTTGTCCCCGAGGCCGACGGCGCTCCCAGCGCCGATGCACAGTCGCCCTCGCTCTTGCCGCCCGCCTTCGGCGCAACGAAGGCATCGGAGATCCGCTCATGGAGCGCCGCGTCCGCCAGGACGCGCGGTGCGCGACCCCGGTCCGCCGGATCGGTGCGCCGTCCTCCGTGCCCGACGACGAACGCGTCTCGTCCGCAGTGGATCCCCACCGCGGTTCCCGATCCGGTGTGCGCACGTCCACCATGCCCGCCCCGTGGCATGCCGTGGCGTGCCCGCCGGATCGTGGAAACCCCTTTTCGCTGATCCCGTCGTTTCCCGTCCGGAGACACCGGAGCCCGGCTCGCTCCGTGTGCGCTCGTCCGTACGAGCCGGTCCACGTTCTTCGCAGAGAGGTCCGAACCATGATCCGAGCCTGCCTGATCGCCCTGTGTGCCTTGGCCCTCCTGGCCACCGGCGCCACGGCGCAACTCCCCGACGAAGCTTCCGTGGCCGGCAAATGCATGACCTGCCACAAGGAGAAGCATCCCGGCCTGTACCAGCAGTGGTACGAGTCGGCCCACGGCATCCACAACGTCACGTGCATGAGCTGTCACCAGGCCAAGGAAGGCGAACCCGACGCCTACGAGCACTACGACGCAACGATCGCGACCATGGTCACGCCGAAGGACTGCGGTCGTTGTCACGAGAAGGAAGCCGAGCAGGTCAACGACAGTTACCACGCGAAAGCCGGCCAGATCCTCGACTCGGCCGACGCCTACCTGGCCCACGTCGGCGCGGGGCATCCCGCCGCGATCCAGGGCTGCGAGAGCTGTCACGGCGCCAAGATGGAGATCGATCCCGAGTCGCCGAACAAGCTCAGCAAGAAGACCTGGCCCAACAGCGGCATCGGGCGCATCAACCCCGACGGATCGCTCGGAAGCTGCAACGCCTGCCACACACGGCACTCCTTCGACATCGCTCAGGCCCGCCAGCCAGAATCGTGCGGCAAGTGCCACCTCGGCCCGGATCATCCCCAGAAGGAGATCTACGAGGAGAGCAAGCACGGCAACACGTACTTCACCAACCGCGAGAAGATGAACCTGGACGCCCAGGAGTGGGTGGTCGGCGAGGACTACAACGTGGCCCCCACCTGCGCGACGTGCCACATGTCGGCCACGCGCACCCAGGCGTTCACGCACGACGTGGGCGACCGCATCGCCTGGACCAACCGTCCGGTGATCTCGAAGCACAAGGAGAACCACGTCCAGAAGCGCACGGCGATGCAGGACGTCTGCCTGGCCTGTCACGGCGACACCTTCGCCGACGGCCACTTCTACCAGTACGACGCCTCGGTGAAGCTCTACAACGAGAAGTTCGCCCAGCCGGCCCAGGCGATCATGAACAAGATCAAGGAGAAGGACCTCCTCGAGACGCCGGCCGCCTTCTCGAACGACGTCGAGTGGGCGTTCTGGGAGCTTTGGCACCACGAAGGCCGTCGCGCCCGCCACGGCGCCTCGATGATGGGCCCCGACTACACGTGGTGGCACGGCTTCTACGACGTGCTGCACAACTTCTACTTCGACTTCCTGCCGAAGGCGCGTGAGTACGGCGATCCCGAGGTCACGGCGATGATCGACGACCTGCTCCAGAACGATCCGATGCACCAGTGGGTGATGACCGACACCGAAACGCTGAAGCGCCGGATCAACGAGGGCACCATGCAAGAGGTCTTCGCCAACATGTTCGATGCCTACATCGAGGCGGAAGCACGCGAAGACGAAGAAGAAAACGAGTAGGGAGACTCATCCATGATCCGAACGTTCTCCATGTTCCTGCGAGCGATATCGATCAGCTCGATCGGGCGTCTCGGGATCGCTCTGGTCACGGGATCGTTCGTCACCTTCGTGCTCTTCCAGATCGCCAGCGTTTCCGGCCTGATCGCGAACGCCTACTTCGGTCTGATCCTCTACCTGGGTCTGCCGACGCTGTTCGTGCTCGGTCTGCTGCTGATCCCGGTGGCCTTCTGGAGGGTCCGCGGATCCTCGGGCAAGAGCCTGCAGGCCCTGCTCGAGGACCGGGTGGGGCCCGAACAGGTCGAAGGGGGTGCTCTCGGTGCCCCGATCACGCGCACCGTTCTGGTGCTCACCCTGGTGAACGTGATCTTCCTCGGCGTCGCGGGAATGCAAGGGCTGCACTTCATGGAGTCCCCCGAGTTCTGCGGCACCGCCTGCCACTCCGTCATGAACCCCGAGTGGACCACCTACCAGGCCTCCCCTCACGCGCGGGTGGACTGCGTGGAGTGCCACGTGGGCGAAGGCGTCGACGCCCTGATCGACTCGAAGATCCAGGGCGCGTGGCAGATGATCTCGGTGACCTTCGATCTCTACGAACGACCCATCCCCACTCCCGTGCACACCCTCCGGCCGGCGCAGGAGACCTGCGAGCACTGCCACTGGCCCGAGAAGTTCTACGGGAACAAGCTCGAGACCTTCGTCCGCTACCAGCAGGACGAGGAGTCGACCCCGATCTACTCCACTCTCAGCATCAAGATCGACTCGCGCGGACGCGGCGACGGTGGCGTGCACTGGCACGTGGCCGAAGAGAACGAGGTCCGCTACGCGTCGGTCGAGGACCAGCGTCGCGAGATGATCTGGGTCGACGCACGTCAGCCCGACGGCTCGTGGAAGCGCTACGAGAACACCGATCTCGTGGGGGACCCCGACACCGCCGGACACGAGCGTCGTTTCGACTGCGTGGACTGCCACAACCGGGCCACGCACGTCTACGAGCAGCCGGACTTCGCGATCGACGAACGCATGCGGCTGGGCCACATCGACCCGGACCTTCCCTTCGTCAAGCGCGAGGCCCTGGCCGCCATCACCTTCGACTACCCCGACGTGGAAGCCGCCATGGCCGGCATCGCCAATCACATGCGTGGCTACTACCGACGGTTCTACCCGGAGGTGAGCAGTGGCAACACGAACGAGATCGACGCGGCCATCGAATCGCTGCGGTCGATCTACCGGCGCAACATCCACCCGGAGATGAACATCACGTGGGGCTCCTATCCGAGCCTTCTCGGTCACGAAGAGAGCGCGGGTTGTTTCCGTTGCCACAACCAGAAGCTGAAGGCTGCCGACGGCAGTCACATCAGCGACGACTGCACGATGTGCCACTCCATGCTCGCCAACGAGGAACCGGATCCGTTCCTCTACATCCGCGAACCGGCCGAGGGACAGCGGACGGCGGCCATGCACACCTACCTGAAGGAAGAGTTCCTGAACTCCTTCTTCGATCAATGACCCGTGTCGGACTAGGGCCTCGAGTGGAGGTCCGCGAGAAACGGCACACATCGGAAGGAAGTCCCTTGAGATCCGCCATGTTGACCGCCTTGATCCCCCTGGTGGCCCTGGCCCTCGCCTCGTGTGCGCAGGGAACGGGTTCCGGGGTGGCGACCGTCGAAGAAACGGTCGAAGTGGCCGCGCAGGCGTCGCGGGTGGACGTACCCGCCGACCACCCGTCCCTGTCCGAGCAGGAACAATTGATCGCTTGCGCGGACTGCCACCGCGACACCACCCCCGACGTCTACGATTCCTGGTACGCCTCGACCCACGGCATCGGCAACGTGAAGTGCTACCAGTGCCACGGGACCTACGAGGACATGAAAGTGGCACCGGCCGTGTCCAACTGCGCTACCTGCCACGCGGACATGATCACGAAACAGGCCGACGCTCCCGCGTGTTGGACCTGCCACCCCGCCCACACGTTCGATCCGCACGCGGAGTAGGAGGCGAAGACATGAATGCGATCTCGAGACGACAGTTCATCAAGCGTGCGGCGGCCCTGACCGCGGCGTCGTACGTGGGCATGAAGCTGCCCTTCTTCCTGGCCGACGCCCAGGGTCAGGACGCCGACACCTGGACCCGCGGCACCTGCCGCCTCTGCGGGGTCGGATGCCGTCTGGAACTCGGCCTGCGCAACGGGAAGCCGGTCGCCCTGCGCGGCGTGTCCGATTCACGCACCAACCTCGGTTACCTGTGCATGAAGGGCATGCTCTTCCACAAGATCATGGAGCACCCCGACCGCCTGACGAAGCCGCTCTACCGCGAGAAGAAGTCCGACGACTTCCGTGAGATCTCGTGGGAAGAAGCCCTGGACATCGCGGCCCAGAAGTTCGTCGACGTGAAGACCGAGTACGGATCCGACGCCTGCGCGTACTACGGCTCTGGCCAGGCCCAGACCGAGGAGACCTACTTCTTCCAGAAGGTCATGCGCGCCGGGCTCCAGACCAACAACGTGGAAGGCAATCCTCGTCTCTGCATGGCGAGCGCCGTGGGCGGCTACCTGACCAGCTTCGGAGCCGACGAACCGATCGGCGGCTACAGTGACATCGAGCAGTGCTACTACTTCTTCATCATCGGGTCGAACATGGCCGAAGCGCATCCGGTGATCTGGCGCCGCGTCATGCGTCGCAAGCTCGACAACCCCGACACGGTGAAGGTCGTCAACGCCGACCCCCGGATCTCGGCAACATCGCGTATCGCCGACCTGCATCTGCAGTTCGATCCGGGCACGGATCTGGCGCTGCTCAACGCGATGGCCCACGTGATCATCGAGGAGGATCTCGTCGACCACGACTTCCTGAGGGACTATTGCGTCTTCAAGAAGGGTGGCGACACGATCGACTTCGATCAGTTCGCGAAGGACGTGGCCGAGTACACGCCCGAGAAGGCGGCCGAGATCTGCGGCGGGAGCATGAACCCCGACGACATCCGCAAGACCGCCCGCTGGTTCGCCAACAGCAAGGGCACCATGAGCATGTGGTGCATGGGGATCAACCAGCGCAAGCGTGGGGTGTGGGCGAACAACCTGATCCACAACCTGCACCTTCTCACCGGGCAGTTGTGCAAGCCGGGCGCCGACAGCTTCTCGCTGACCGGTCAGCCCAATGCCTGCGGCGGCGTGCGCGAGGGCGGTGGCCTGTGCCACATCCTTCCGGGCCACCGTCCGGTCGCCAAGGATCCGCTGCGCAAGGACGTCGAGCGTCTCTGGGGAGTGCCCGAGGGCAGGATCCCTCCCAAGCCGGGCTACCACACCATGGCCATGTTCAGCGCCGTGAACGACAGGAAGATCCGGGCGATCTGGATCAACTGCACGAGCCCCGCACAGTCCCTGCCGAACCTCACCCCCTATCGTGACGGTATGGCGCAGGACGAGGTCTTCGTTGTGGTGACCGACGTCTTCGCCACCAAGACCACCGAGGTGGCGAACCTGGTGCTGCCCACGGCCTTCCACTTCGAGAAGACCGGCGTCTACGGGTGCACCGAGCGCCGTTCGCAGATCACGCCGAAGGCCAAGGACGCTCCCGGCGAGGCCATGCCCGAGGTGTGGATGATCCGCGAGTGGGCGCGGCGCATGGGCGAGAAGCTGAACGACCCCGTGTTCGCCAAGGTCATCGAACCCTTCGAGGGTCTCGAGCCGGACTTCGACCTGCCCAAGGCGATCTGGGACGAGTACACGCAGAAGCTCACCAAGGGTCGCGACAACGACCTGCGCGGAGCGACCTACGACGTGCTCCTGCAGATGCCCGATGGTGTGCAGTGGCCGGCTCCCACGGAGAAGTTCGCCCTGACCGGGGGAGCAGTGAAGAAGTTCGTGCGCGGCAAGGACCCGTTGGTCGAGGAGCACGGGGAGGGCGATGCCCCCTACGTCTTCTACGGCCCGGCTCACGCCGACAAGAAGCTCTACGTGTGGTTCCGCCCGCATGCCCTGCCGGGCGAGGTGCCCGACGACGAGTATCCGATGTATCTGTCCACCGGACGGATCATCGACCATTGGCACACCACCAGCATGACGGGTCGCATTCCCGAACTGCTGCGGGCCAATCCCTATTCGTTCGTCGAGATCAATCCGAAGGACGCCGAGCGGATGGGGATCAAACCCAACGACATGATCGAGATCACCACCCGCCGCGGGAAGGTGACCATGCCCGCCCGCGTCATGGAGGGTCCGCTCGAAGGCACCGTGTTCGCCTACTGGCACGACATGGCCGAGAGCCGGATGATCAACAAGGTCGTCAACGACGTCTTCGATCCCGGTTCGAAGGAGCCCGAGTTCAAGATCGGGGCGTGCCGGATCCGCCGGGTCTCCGGCCCGCGGGACCTTGACCCCGTGGTGACGCAACTCTGATGATCCTGCGTCGGGGAGGGACGGATCCACGTCCCTCCCCGGCCGTCCCGAACCCCCTGAACGGAGCCGACATGCCCATCGGAGGATTCGTCATCACCGTCGCCCCCGAGGAGATCGACACCGTCGAGGCGGAGCTTTCCGGCCGCGACGCGTGCGAGGTCCACGGGACCGACGACAAGGGCAACATCGTGGCCGTGCTGGACACCGAGACCAGCGACGCCATGGACGACATCGTCCACGAACTCGAGCAGGATGCCCGGATCCTGTCGGTCGGACTGGCCTATCTCCATGCAGAAGACGAAGTCGAAAAGATCATCCGCGGAGAGCTCACTCCCGACCTCCGCAAGCGACGCAGGAACGAGTCGTCGTGAGGTCCTCCGGGGCCTGGCGGCCGTGACCCTGGCCGGGCTGGTCAGTGCTCCTTCCCTCGCACTGGCCGGTCCGGTGGGGCGCGATCGCCTTCGGCCGCCAGGAGCGCTCGACGAGGACCACTTCGCCTCGCGCTGCATCCGCTGCGGCCGCTGCGCCGCCGTGTGCCCCTACGAGTCCATCCAGATGCTCGGCCTGGGCGAGGGCCTGCACGCCGCGACCCCGATCGTCGAACCGGTCGAGGTGCCCTGCTACATGTGCATGGAGTGCGTCGACGTCTGCCCCACGCGCGCGATCGAGCCGGTCGAGATGGAAGAGATCACCATGGGCACGGCGAAGGTCGACCGCGAGATGTGCGTCGCGTGGAACGGTACCAGCCTCTGCCGCACCTGCTACACCGTATGCCCGCTGCGTGACCGTGCGATCACGAACTGGGAGTTCAAGCCCGAGGTCGTCGACGACGTCTGCACCGGCTGTGGCGTGTGTGTGCATGCCTGTCCGATCTCCGACGAGACGGGCGACCGCAAGGCGATCTACGTCGACCCTCCCGGGGTGCGGTCGTGATCCGGCGCTGGCGACACTCCGTCCAGGCCTTCGCTCTGCTCCTGCCGATCGCCCTGCCGGCGATCCACGTGTTCTTCGGCTGGTCGTGGATCCAGGGCGGATACCAGTCCCTGGGCATCGGGCCCGTGTGGTTCCTCTCGCCGCTCGAGGGGGTCGAGTCGGCGCTCGCGAGCCGGTCGATCCCCTGGACGATCATCGTGGGCGCCGTCCCCCTGGCTCTGCTCGCGGTGTTCATGGGCCGCGTCTTCTGCAGCTGGATGTGTCCGATCAACACCCTGCAGGAACTGGCCGAGTGGCTCGCCCGCACGCTCTTCGGCTACCGCCCCGGCAACCGACTTCCGATGCCCCGGCCGGTGATCTGGATCGTGCTGGGCGCCGATCTGGTGCTGAGCTTCCTGCTCGCCACGCCGCTGTTCTCGATCGTCTCGCCGCCCGGGCTCGTCAGCCGCGAGGCGATGGGCATGTGGTTCTTCGGTCTGGTCGGCTTCCAGACGGCGATCATCGCGGCGGTCCTGGTGCTCGGCCTGATCACGCGCCGCTGGTTCTGCCGTGGGCTGTGCCCGGTGGGCGGTCTGCTCGGCCTGCTGGGGACCAGGCGCGTCCTGAACGTGACCTTCGACCCCAGCAACTGCCTGAACTGCGGACTCTGCACCGAGGCCTGCCCCATCGGCCTGGAGCCGGGCCGCAACGAGGTGAACCTCCTGGTGTGCTGGAACTGCGCGGAGTGCGTGGAGACCTGCCCCGGGAACAGCCTCGACCTGACGTTCACCCGCCCCCGCCGGCGGGAAGAGATCCTGGAGGAGACCCCGGCATGAACGCGCGCCCGCAGGCCGTGGCCTTCGTTGCCCCCTCCGGCACGGGGAAGACGACCCTCGTGGAGGCCGTGATCCGGACCCTGCGGGGGCGCGGATGGCGCGTGGGAGCCCTGAAACACGACGCTCACGACTTCGACATCGACCATCCCGGCAAGGACTCGCATCGTTTCCGGGAGGCCGGAGCCGGCACGACCGCGATCGCGTCGGCCACACAGGTGGCCGTCATGCGAACGACCGCGTCGGCCTGGTCGCTCGACCGCGTCCTCGCCACCTGTTTCGGCGACGAGGACCTGGTGCTGGTCGAGGGCTACTCCACCGGGGACCTGCCGAAGATCGCGGTCCACCGGGCGGCGACCGGACAGCCCCTGCGTGTCGGGATCGACGACCCGGACCTGATCGCGGTGGTCACCGATGTCGAGCTCGAGACCGGCGTCCGCTGCTTCGCACTGGACCGGCCCGCCGAAGTGGCCGCGTTCCTCGAGACGACCCTGATCCGCCGGAGGCCGCTCACGCGCGTCCCACAGTAGAACATCCGTGACTTCCGAGCCCGGCTGCCTACCCCGCGCGCGACGCGGCACGGCGAAGGGCCGATACGGTCGCGGGGGAAACCCCTCGATCAGCTCCCGTTCCTGGAAGGAAGCCATGATCCACCCGACCCGCCGCGTGACTCCCGCGCCGAGCGGCGAACATCTCGAGGATCCCTTCGGCCGCCGGCTCGACTACCTGCGCCTGTCGGTCACCGATCGTTGCAATCTGCGTTGCCGCTACTGCATGCCGGCCACGGGCGTGGCCAAGGTCGGGCACGACGACGTGCTGCGGATCGAGGAGATGCTCGAACTCTGCTCGATCCTCGTCGACCTCGGTGTGCGCAAGATCCGACTGACCGGAGGGGAACCCCTGGTCCGGCGCGGAGTGCTCGACCTGCTGCGCGGCCTGGACGAGCTTCCGACCCCGCCGACGCTGGCCGTCACCACGAACGGTGTATTGATCGAGGACAAGCTCGATGCCCTGCTCGCCACAGGTGTCGACCGCGTGAACCTGAGTCTGGACTCGCTCCGTCCCGAGACCTTCGCGCGGATCACCCGGCGCGACGACTTCGACCGCGTCCGCCGCGGCCTCGACCTGCTGCTCGCCTCGCCGCTCAACCTCAAGATCAACGTGGTCGTCCTGCCGGGCACGAACGACCACGAGTTCGGTGACTTCGTCGATCTGGTCCGCGACCACGACGTGACCGTGCGCTTCATCGAACCGATGCCCTTCGACGGCGACGGCGGCCGCGAGGCCACGAGCATGGACGGCGACACGATCGTCGACCGGTTGCGCACCCACGTCGACCTGAGGCCTCTCGGCCGCGGTCCTCGCGACGTGGCCGAGACCTGGGAGAGCGACGCACTGCGTGGTCGTCTGGGCGTGATCCGGGCCCACACCCGCGCCTTCTGCGCCGACTGCAACCGCTTGCGGCTCGACGCCCGCGGTCGCCTGCGCACCTGCCTGTACGGCACGCCGAGCGCCGACCTCGGCGCGATCCTGCGCAGCGGAGGTCACCCCGACACCGTGCGGGGCGCGATCGCCGAGGCGATCACCCGTCGCCATGCCGACGGCTACGTCGCCGAGGCCACCCGTTGCCGCACCACCACCAACGAATCCATGTCGAGCATCGGGGGCTGATCCCCCGGACCCTGCCGATCGAGACGAGGAACGATCATGGGAAACGTCAAGGCCATCTGCATCAGCGAGAAGAAGGGCACCACCAAGGTCCCCGTGGACGCCTGCCGGTTCGCGACCGAGCACGGCATCGAGGGCGACGCCCACGCCGGCCCCTGGCACCGTCAGGTGTCGCTGCTCGCCCACGAGAGCATCGAGCGCATGCGTGCGGTGTTCCCCGCCATCGAGGACGGCGCCTTCGCCGAGAACGTGGTGGTCGAGGACGTCGACCTGGCCGCGTTGGGCATCGGTGATCGCCTTCGCCTGGGCCGAGGCGTCGAGCTCGAGGTCACGCAGATCGGCAAGGAGTGCCACCACGGCTGCGTGATCCGCGAGAAGACCGGCGACTGCATCATGCCCCGCGAGGGGATCTTCTGCCGCGTGGTGTCCGGCGGTGAACTGCGATGCGGCGACACCGTCGAGCTGGCGGCGACGACCACGGACGTGCGGTGAACACGCCCTCGGCCATCGTCCTGGGCGGCGGTCGGTCGACGCGCTACGGCCGCGACAAGGTCACCGCTCCCTGGGCCGACTCCACGCTCCTGCAACAGGTGCTGACCGCGATCCCGATGCAGCGCCGCGAGGTCCTGCTCGTGCTCCGCGAGGACCAGACCGACACCTGTCCCGGGATCGATCGCGTGGTCCGGGACGATCCAGCGGCGCCCGATGGCCCTCTCCGTGGCGTCGTCGCCGGTCTGCGGGCGACCACGTCGGCGTGGAACTGGATCCTGGGCTGCGACCTCCCCCGCCTGCGCCCGCCGATGCTCGAACTGTTGATGGACCACGCGCACGACGGCGTCGACGCGGTGGTCTTCCGTCACGGCGGACACCCCGAACCCCTGGTGGCCGCCTACGCGCGCGGCTGCCTCGACCCTTTCGAACGCGCCCTCGCGTCGGGGGAGGTCGCTCCCCGACGCGCTCTGCGGCAGGTGCGCGCGCACTGGATCGACGAAGACGTCTGGCGCTCCGTCGATCCGGACGGCGAGACCTTCCTCAACGTGAACACCCCGATCGATCCCCGGCGTGCGTCCGGGACGGAGGACCTGCGATGATCGACGTCGGCCACAAGACCACAACCCTGCGCACCGCCACCGCCCGCGCCGTGATCCAGGCGCGCAGTGCCACGCTCGACCGCGTGCGCGAGAGGACCGTACCCAAGGGCGATTGCCTCGAGGTGGGCCGCGCCTGCGCCGCCCTCGCCGCCAAGAACGTGGCGAACACCATTCCCTACTGCCATCCCATCCGCATCGACTGGGTCGGGACCCTGTACGAGATGACCGACGAGCAGATCCAGGTCGACGTGACCGTCCACGCCGTCGACCGCACCGGTGTCGAGGTCGAGGCCATGGCCGCCGCGTCGGCCGCGTCGCTGGTGATCTACGACATGCTGAAGATGCTCGACGACAGCGTGTCGATCGAGGGCATCCGCCTGGTGCAGAAGTCCGGGGGCAAGACCGACTGGAACAAGATCGACCCCAGCGGCATCCGCGCGGGCGTGCTGGTGTGCAGCGACTCGATCAGCGCGGGCCACAAGACCGATCGCTCGGGCGAGCTGATCCGCGAGCGCCTGGTCGGACGCGGATTCGACGTGGCGGAGTACGAGGTCGTCCCCGACGACGAGGACACGATCGCGTCGACCGTACGCCGCTGGATCGACGACGACCGGATCCGCCTGGTGATCACCACCGGCGGAACCGGCTTCGGCCCCCGCGACCACACGCCCGAGGCCATGGACGCCGTCATCGAACGCGAAGCGCCGGGCATCGTCGAGGCCGCTCGGGCCCACGGTCAGGAGCGCACACCCTTCAGCATGCTCAGCCGCGGCCGCGCCGGAATCCGGGGCGAAGGCCTGATCGTGAACCTGCCGGGTTCGACGGGGGGCGTGAAGGACTCGATCGACGCGGTGCTCACCGGCGTGATCCACGGATTCAAGATGCTCCGCGGTGGCGGGCACGAGGACGACCCACGGGGGACACAGGGATGATCGACCACGAACAGGCGCTGCAGACGATCCTCGAGCACGTGAAGCGGCATCCGGTCCGATCGACCCCGCTGGAGGACACCCTCGGCCTGGCGCTGGCGAAGCCCGTGAAGGCGCGTCTGCGCATGCCCCGTTTCGACCAGTCGGCCATGGACGGGATCGCGGTGCGGGTCGCCGACGTCGAGGGCGCCGATCCGGCCGCGCCGGTCGCCCTGCGCCTGGCCGGAGAGATCCCGGCCGGCAGCGCGCGGACACCCCGCCTGCGACCCGGCCACGCGGTGAAGGTCTTCACCGGCGGACCGATCCCCGACGGGACCGAGGCGGTGGTGGTGGTCGAGCGCTGTCGCTTCGAGGGCGACACGGTGTTCGTGGAGCGCGCCGCGATGCCAGGGGAGAACGTCCGGCGCGCCGGCGAAGAGGTGGCTCGAGGAGACGAACTGCTCGAGGCGGGCACCCTGATCACACCGCCTGTGGTCGGGCTGCTCGCGCTCTTCGGCCACGAGACGGTGCCGGTGCGCCCGCGCCCGCGGGTGGCCGTGATCACCATGGGCGACGAAGTCGCCGGACCGGGCGAGAAGCTCGGTCCCCACCAGATCCACGACGCGAACGGACCGGCCCTTCGCGCCGCCCTGCGCGGGCTCGGATTCGACGACCTGAAGTCGTGGCGCGTCGACGACCGCCCACGCTCGCTCGTGCGCGCCCTGAAGAAGGCCCTGGGGACCTGCGACGTGGTCCTCACCGCCGGCGGCGCCTCCGTCGGCGATCACGACCACGTGCGGGCGGCCCGCGAGGAACTGGGAGTCCGCGAACTCTTCGCACGCGTGGCCATCAAGCCGGGTAAGCCCAACGTGTTCGGCGTGGGGCCGAAGCAGGTCCCGGTGTTCTCGCTGCCGGGCAACCCGGTGTCGGCGATGGTCTCGTTCCATCGCTTCGTCCGGCCCGCGCTGTGGCACATGATCGGGCGAACACACGAAGCCGCGCTGGACAGTGCCACCGCGCGCCTCGAGGCCCGGGCGAAGAAGAAGGCCGGCCGGCTGGAATGGGTGCGCGGCGCGGCCCGCTGGGACGGCGACACGCTGGTCGCCCACCCCGTGGCCGCGCAGGGCTCGCACATGCTCACCGGACTGGCCCGGGCCGACGCCCTGATCGAACTCGACCGCGAGGGCGAGGTCTTCGACGAGGGCAGCGCGGTGACCCTGCGCTGGCTCCGCTGGTTCGACTAGTCCCGACTCAGAAGCACGCGTCGCCGAAGTGGATCGCGAAGGTGCCGAGGTCGGCGATGTCGATCGAACCGTCGGCGACCAGATCGCTGCGGAAGACCGGCGCACCCGCCACGAAGTCGACCGTGAACTCGCCGAGGTCGGCCAGGTCGACCGCACCGTCGCGTGTGATGTCCGGATCGGCGGCTGCGGGACCGACCGCGACGGCCAGCACGAACAGGACGAGGAGGGGGCGGGACTCGATCATGGGTGTGCCTTCCGGGCACGAGTCGCGTGGCGACGAGTCACCGGAAGCCTACCACGAAGCGGATGACGGCGGTCGGTGCTCCGTCCTCACGTGCACCGCACCGGAAACGCCGGAAGGGGAACCCGTGGGTTCCCCTTCCGCTGAGAACACGCCGCCAGGGGCCTCGGCAGACGCCGGACCGCCCCCGGTCAGTCCTTCTTCGTTTCCTCTTCCGAGGACTCCTCGGAAGCCGCCTCGGTGGTGGTCTCCTCGGCCGGAACCTCCTCGACCACCGGCTCGGCCGGCGTCTCCTCGACCGCGGCGGCGGCCGGCCGGCCCGGAACCTCGTAGGGCTGGGCCTTGCGGGCGCTGCGCTTGCGGTCGGGGCGATCCCCGTCCCTCACGAACTCGAGCAGCGCCATCTCCGCGTTGTCGCCACGACGAGGCTTGCCGAACTTCACCACGCGGGTGTAGCCGCCGGCCCGCTCGGTGTAGCGAGGTCCGATCTCGTCGAAGAGCTTCTTCACCGCCGCCTTGTCGTTCAGGATCCGGGCGGCGTGACGACGCGCACTCAGATCCCCGCGCTTGGCGAAGGTGATCAGCCGCTCGGCCAGCCGACGCGCTTCCTTCGCCTTGGGCGTGGTCGTCTTGATCCGCTCGTGCTGGATCAACGAGATCACCAGGCTCCGGTACAGCGCCCGGCGGTGGGCAGCGGTGCGCCCCAGCTTCCGTCCGTCAACGTTGTGTCGCATGACTCGACTTCCTCGTGTTTCCTACTTGTTGGCGGCGGTCTCGCCCTTGACGAGACGTTGCACGTCCTCGTCGAAGCTCATACCGAAGCGCAGTCCCATACCCTCGAGCAGCTCGCCGATCTCGTTCAGGCTCTTGCGCCCGAAGTTGCGGAACTTGAGCATTTCGCTCTCGCTCTTCGTGACCAGGTCGTACAGCGAGTCGATGTTGCCCGCCTTCAGACAGTTGGCCGAGCGGACGCTCAGTTCCAACTCGTCGACGCTGCGACGCAGCAGTTCCACGAGCTTCTCGGTACCTTCGTCGACCTGGCTCTCCTGTTCGTCCATGGGAGCTTCGTCGAAGTTGATCAGCAGCTGGGCGTAGTCCTTGACGATCTTCGCGGCGTGGCCCACGGCGTCGTCCGGCGTGATGCTGCCATCGGTGTCGACGGTCAGCACCAGGCGGTCGTAGTCGGTCCGCTGACCGACACGCGTGTCCTCGACCCGGTAGCTCACGCGGCGGATCGGGCTGAAGTTCGCGTCGAGGCGGATGACACCGATCGACTCGTCGGGGCACTCGATCTCCTCGCGATCGACGTAGCCCCGGCCGGTGACCAGGTACATCTCCATCTGAACGCTGGCGCCCTCGCCGAGCGTGCAGATGTGCATGTCCGGGTTGATGACCTTCACACCCTCGGGCACCTGAATCATACCTGCGGTGACGGCACCCGCGCTGTCGGCCTTCAGGCTTATCCAGCAGGGCTCCTCGCGGTCGAACTCGAAGACGACCTGCTTCAGGTTCAGGACGATGTCGGTGACGTCCTCGGTGACGCCCGGGATGATGCTCAGTTCGTGACGCACACCCTCGATCTTCACGGCGCTGATCGCGGCACCCTGGATCGCGGCCAGCAGCGTCCGGCGCAGGGCGTTGCCCAACGTCAGACCGAACCCGCGCTCCAGCGGCTGCAGGACGATCTCGGCGTGGTTGCCCTCGAACTTGCTCTGCTCACGATCGATGCCCGAGGGCATGAGGAGCTTTTCCCACTTCATCTCGGTCTCCTTAATGCGGCGCTCGGCGGCCCCGCCGTTCGCGGATCGATCTCGTGGACGTCAGGTCGGGACGACAGCGGTTCGGGTCCGTCACCGCACCGCGGTGGAACCCTGCGCTCTCTCCCAGGACTAACGCCGACGGCGCGGCTGACGGGTCCCGTTGTGCGGGATGGCCGTCACGTCCTTGATCCGCGCGATCTCGAGCGGCGAGGTCTTCAGGGAGCGGATCGCGGCCTCACGACCACTCCCCGGGCCCTTGACCCAGATCTCGACCTTCTTCATACCGAGCCCGTACACCTCTTCGGCGCACTGACGAGCGGCCTGCTGGGCAGCGAACGCGGTGCTCTTGCGCGAGCCCTTGTTCCCCACCTTTCCACCACTGCTCCAGGTCACCACGTTGCCCTGGGTGTCGGTGATGGTGATGATGGTGTTGTTGAAGGACGACTTGACGTGGGCCACGCCCATCGCATCGACCCTCTTCTTGACCTTGCGGCCCTTGCCCTTCTTGGGTGCAGCAGCCACGTTTCCTCCTCGCCCCGTCGTTCAGGGACCTGTGAATCCGGATCTCGGAACCGTTGGGTTCGTAGGACTACTTCTTCTTCGCGCCCGGACGACCCTTCGGGCCCTTGCGGGTGCGGGCATTGTTCTTCGTGTTCTGACCCCGCACGGGCAGGCCACGGCGGTGCCGCAGACCCCGGTAGCATCCGATGTCCTTCAGACGCTGCAGGTTCATGCTGACCTCCGAGCGCAGAGCACCCTCGACCTGGTAGTCCTTCTCGATGATGTTGCGGATCAGGCGCGCCTGATCCTCGGTCAACGAGCTGGTCGTGGTCTGGGGATCGATCCCGCACTTCTCGCAGATCTCGAACGCGCGCGTGTCGCCGATCCCGAAGATGTAGGTCAGCGAGGTCGCGATCCGCTTCTCGTTCGGAATGTCGACTCCGGCGATTCGTGCCACTCTGGCTCCTTTCGTGCCCGCCCTGGGTGGGCGGACGCCTCGGGGTCGTTCCCCGCCGATACCGGGAACTAACCCTGCCGCTGGATGTGGCGGCGGTTCTCGCAGATGACCCGCACCTTGCCCTTGCGGCGGATGATCTTGCACTTGTCACAGATCTTCTTGACGGATGCCCGGACCTTCACGGTTTCCTGCTCCCGGTCACTTGTAGCGGTACGTGATCCGACCTCGGGTCAGATCGTAGGGGGAAAGCTCCACGGTCACCTTGTCCCCGGGCAGGATACGGATGAAGTGCATCCGCATCTTCCCCGACACGTGCGCGAGAATGTTGTGCCCATTCTCGAGCTCCACTCGGAACATGGCGTTCGGGAGGGCCTCGGTAACCGTTCCTTCGACCGAGATCGCCTCTTCCTTGGCCATAAACGTTTCCCCGTTTCCATCATCGGGCCGTGAGCACTCGCGGCCCGTCCTCGGTGATCGCGACGGTGTGCTCGAAGTGGGCGGACCACTTCCCGTCCAGCGTCACGATCGTCCATTCGTCCCGGAGCACGCGCACCCTGCCCGTGCCGAGATTGAACATCGGTTCGAGCGCCAGCACCCATCCGGCCTCCAGTTCGAGGTTCGGGTGCCGAAAGCTCTCGTAGTTGAACACCTGCGGTTCCTCGTGCAGGTCGCGACCGATCCCGTGACCAGCCATCGACTCGACGAGCCCGTAGCCGTTCTCCCGGGCCTGCGACTCGATCGCCCGCCCGATCCCCGCCAGGCTCGCGCCCACGCGGCAGGCACCGATCCCGTCGGCCAGCGCGCGCTCGGTGACCCGGCACAGCTGCTCGGCCTCGGGCGACACGACGCCCACGCAGATCGTCTCTGCGCTGTCGGCGTGCCACCCCTCGCGCACGAGGCCGATGTCCACGCCGACGATGTCTCCGTCCTCGATCACGCGGTCGCCGGGAATCCCGTGGACGACCTCTTCGTCGATCGAGACGCATGCACTCCCCGGAAACCCGTGGAAGCCCTTGAACGCCGGGAGGTTCCCCTGGTCGTGGATCACTTCTTCCACGAAGCGGTCCACGTCCTTCGCCCGCGCTCCTGCTCGAACGACACCTTCGCGCCGCAGGGCCAGGAAGACCTCCGCGAGGTCGCCTCCGGCGGCGGCCATGGCGTCGATCTCGACGGGCGTCTTAGGCCGGATCCGAGGCATCCAGTGCGCTCTCGATCCGACGGGTGACCTCCTCGACGTCTCCCACCCCGTCCACGTCGTAGCGTGGGACCTTGCCCTCGAGCACGGCGAGAACGGGTTCTGTCTGCTGCTCGTACACCTTCAAACGGTGACGAATCGTCTCTTCGGTGTCGTCGTCCCGACCGCGGCCGATCACCCGACGCACCAGTTCATCCTCGGGCACCTGCATCACGATCACCGCGCCCAGCTGCCGGTCGCCCTCGAGTCCGTCGAGGAGCGCGTGGGCCTGCGCCACGGTCCGCGGAAATCCGTCGAGCAGGAATCCCTTTCGGGCGTCCGGCTGATCCAGACGCTCCTTCACGAGCTCCAGCATCAGGTCGTCCGAGACCAGGTCGCCCCGCTCCAGTGTCGCCTTGACCCGCTCACCGAGGTCGCTGCCCTCGGCGATGGCGGCCCGCAGCATGTCGCCCGTCGAGATGTGCACCATTCCGCGCTTCTCGGCGATGCGATCCGCCTGCGTGCCCTTGCCCGACCCCGGAGGGCCCATGATCAAGACGTTGCGAGCCATGACAGCCTGCCTCCGCCTACCTGCGTCCGCGCAGCTTGCCGCGCTTCATGAAGCCCTCGTAGTTCCGCATGAGCAGATGGCTCTCGATCTGCTGCATGGTGTCCAGAGTCACACCGACCGTGATCAGCAGCCCCGTACCACCGAAGTAGAACGGTACGTTGAACGAACGGATCAGCACGTCCGGAAGGACGGCGATCAGTGCCAGGAAGATCGCTCCCGGCAACGTGACCCGAGTCAGCACGCGATCGATGAATTCGGCCGTGCGCTTGCCGGGGCGGATGCCCGGAATGAACCCGCCGTACTTCTTCATGTTGTCCGCGAGGTCGACCGGATTCAGGACCACCGCGGTGTAGAAATAGGCGAAGAAGACGATGATCACCGAGTACACGACGATGTAGACCGGGGCGCCGGGCGCGAAGATGTTCGCCAGCCACTGCATGGCCCCGCTGTCCGGGAAATACTGCGCGAGCGTCCCCGGGAACATGATGATCGACTGCGCGAAGATGATCGGGATCACGCCGGCGGTGTTGACCTTCAGCGGGATGTGCGTGCTCGCGCCTCCGTACATGCGGCGCCCGACCATCTTCTTCGCGTACTGGACCGGGATCCGGCGTTGCCCCTGGGTCATGAGGATCACGGCTGCGATCACGAACACCATGAAGATCAGCAACCCGATCAGCGTGAACGGGTTCATGGCGCCGACCTCGAGCTGGGCCAGCACGCGGTTCAGATCCGCCGGATAGCTCGCAATGATCCCGATCGTGATGATGAGCGAGATTCCGTTCCCGATCCCCCGCTCCGTGATCTGCTCGCCGAGCCACATCACGAACATGGTCCCGGCGATCAGCGTGATCACCATCTGGAACTTGAAGAACAGCCCGGGATTCGTGACGACCGCTGCTCCGCCCGGAGCTGCGAGGTTCTCGACGGCGATCGACATGCCCGCCGCCTGGACCGCGGCCAGGGCCACCGTTGCGTACCGGGTGTACTGCGTGATCTTCGCCCGGCCCTCTTCGCCTTCCTTCGCCAGCTTCTCCAGCGCCGGCACCACCGCCTGCATGAGCTGGAAGATGATGGACGCGCTGATGTAGGGCATGATGCCCAGGGCGAAGATGGTTGCCCGCGACAGATTGCCACCCGCGAACATGTCGTACAGGCCGAGAAGTCCACCGCGCATCGAGTCGAAGAACTGCTCGAGCGCGTTGGCGTCGACTCCGGGTACCGGAACATGGCTGCCGAGTCGATAGATGATCAGGATGAACGCCGTGAACAGAAGACGTCGCTTCAGCTCCGGGATCCTGAACATGTTCTGATAGCCGGCGGTCAGTCGCACGACGTCATCCTTCCCGGGCTAGCCCTGGTTCGTGCTCTCGGGCTCGCCGGCCCGGATCTCGACCTTGCCGCCCGCGGCCTCGATCGCCGCGACCGCAGACCTGCTCGCCTTGTCGACCACCAACGTCAGCGCCTTGTTCACTTCGCCGTCACCGAGCAGCTTCACGCGGCCGCGCGGGTCCTTCACCAGGCCGTGGGCGGCCAGGACCGCGGCGTCGGCCTCGGTCACGTCGCCCAGGCGCTCGAGATCGCGCAGGTTGACGAGCTGGTAGCGGACGCTGAAGCGGTTGTAGAAACCCCGCTTCGGCAGACGTCGGTTCACGGGCATCTGCCCGCCCTCGAACCACGCCCGGAACTTGGCACCGCTGCGGGCCTTCTGGCCCTTGTGGCCGCGTCCGGCAGTCTTGCCCAGGCCGCTGCCCGGCCCGCGACCCTTGCGCGGCTTCGGCTTCTTGTTGCCGGCGGGCCGGCGAATCTCGTTGAGCTTCATCGCGATCTCACTCCTCGTCCGCGCCGACGGGCTCGACCCGCACCAGGTGGGGGATCTTCGCGACCATGCCGCGGATCACCGGGGTGTCCTCGTGCACGCGGCTCGTCTGGTGCCGTCGCAGGCCGAGCGACTCCAGGACTCGCTTGTGCTTCCCGGGTCGATCGATCCCGCTCCGGATCTGGGTGACCTTGATCTTGGCCATGACTCGTTACTCCTGGCTCTCCGACGAGCTCGGTGCCGGCGCCTCGGCGCTGGCTTCGGGCTGCGGAACCGACGCCTCGGCGTCCTTCTCCGCGGGCTCCTTCTTCTTCAATCCGTAGACCTCGGGAACCGAGATCCCGCGGCGCCGGGCGACCTGCTCGACGGTTCGCAGCGAGCGGATCCCCTCCATGGCCGCCTTGACCACGTTGTGGGGATTGTTGGTCCCCAGCTGCTTGGTCAGGATGTCCTGCACACCGGCCACCGTCAGAATCGCGCGCACACCACCGGCGGCGATGACACCCGTACCGGGGGCCGCCGGCTTCAGCAGCACGCGGCCGGAGCCGAAGTGACCGATCACCTGATGCGGAATCGTCCCGCCCACCATGGGAATGGTCGTCATGTTGCGCTTGGCGTTCTCTCCGGCCTTGCGGATCGCGTCGGAGATCTCGTTCGCCTTGCCCAGACCGACACCCGCCTTCCCCTGGCCGTCTCCGACGGCGACGATCGCGTTGAAGCTGAATCGCCGACCACCCTTGACGACCTTGGAGTTGCGGTTGAGCGCGATCACCTGCTCGAGGAGATCACTCTTCTCGGCATCACGGTCCCGGCGTCCGCCACGACCTCCGCGCCCGCGACCGTCACCACGGCCACCGCGGCCGCCGCCCGGGCGGTTGTCGCCGCGCCCGCCTCGGCGAGCGCCCGTGTTCTCCGCGCTTCTCGGTTCCGCCACGATTCCTCCTCGAACTCTCTCAGAACTTCAGGCCGCCCTCGCGGGCGCCCTCGGCGAGGGCCGCGATGCGACCGTGATATCGATAGCCCGACCGGTCGAAGACGATCGTCTCGATCCCCTTGCCCTTGGCCTTCTCGGCCACGGCCTGTCCCACGGCGCGGGCCCGGGCCACCTTGCCGTCGGCACCCTCGATCTCGGGCGGATCCATGCGCAGATCGTGGGCCGAGGCCAGGGTGATCCCCGACTCGTCGTCGATCAGCTGGGCGAAGATGTGCTTGTTGCTGCGATGGACGCTCAGACGCGGCTTCTCGGCCGATCCGGACACCCGGCGCCGGACCCGCTGCGACCGGCGCAGCCGGCTGTCCCGGCGGTACTTCGCACTCTCTCGAACACTCATGACTCGCTCCTGCCTCGCGGCTAGGCCTTGGTGGCCGACTTCCCGGCCTTGCGCTGCACTTTCTCGTCGGCATAGCGCACACCCTTGCCCTTGTAGGGCTCGGGCGGACGCAGATCGCGGATCTCGGCCGCGATCTGTCCGACCACCTGCTTGCTCGAGCCCTTCACGACCACCTTGGTCTGCTCGGGGACCTCGAAGGTGATGCCCTCGGGCGCCGGCACCTCGATCGGGTGCGAATAGCCCAGGTTCATCACCAGATTCCTGCCCTTCAGCTCGGCGCGGTATCCCACACCGACGATCGTGAGCTCTCGCGAGAATCCCTCGCTCACACCCTTGACCTGGTTCGCGATCAACGCGCGCACCAGACCGTGGTTGGAGCGGTCACGGGGATGCTCACTCGGCCGCGAGCAGACGACGTTGCCGTCTTCGACCTTGATCTCGATCCCGGCCGGGATGTGCTGACGCAGTTCACCCTTCGGGCCCTTCACGATCGAGAGGCTCTCCTCGATCTCGATCTCGACGCCCGAGGGCAGCGGAATCGGCTTCAGACCGACGCGCGACATGATGCCTCCAGTCGAACTACCAGACCTTGCAGAGAACCTCGCCACCGACACCGGCCATGCGGGCCTGGTGTCCGGTGAGGATTCCCTTCGATGTCGACACGACGGCTGTTCCGTAACCGCCGAGAACCTTGGGGATCTCGTCCTTCGGGACGTAGCGCCGCAGTCCCGGCTTGCTCACGCGTTCGATCCCCTCGAACGCCGGAATCCGTTCCTCGCTGTACTTGAGGTAGATCCGCAGGGTGCCCTGCGGGCCCTCCTCGAGGAACTTCACCGAACGCAGGTACCCCTCGCGCACGAGAAGCTCCGCCACCGCCCGCTTCATCTTGCTGGCGGGAATGTCCACCCGGCGCTTACGCGCCTTGGCTCCGTTGCGGATGCGGGTCAGCATGTCCGCGATCGGATCGGTCATCATGGCTCGCTCGTCTCCTGACTCGGTGGATCGCTACCAGCTGGCCTTGACCACACCCGGGATGTCGCCCTTGAGCGCCAGGTCCCGGAAGCAGATCCGACACAGACCGAACTTGCGGTAATAGGCACGCGCACGGCCGCAGCGGCGGCAGCGGTTGTACGCCCTCACCTTGAACTTGGGCTTCTTGTTGGCCTTCACGATCAGGCACTTCTTCGCCACGTCTTGGTCCTTTGGCTCAGTTCCGGAACGGCATTCCGAAGAGGCGCAGCAGCTCGCGGCCCTCTTCGTCGGTCTTCGCCGAGGTCACCACCGTCACGTTCATCCCCCGCACCGCGTCGATCTTGTCGAAGTCGATCTCCGGGAAGATGAACTGCTCCTTCAGACCGAGGTTGTAGTCTCCTCGGCCACTCATCTTGCCCGGCACGCCGCGGAAGTCGCGGACACGCGGCAGGGCCACATTGATCAATCGGTCCAGGAACTCCCACATGCGCTCGCCTCGCAGGGTGACGCGGGCGCCGATCGGCATGCCCTCGCGCAGCTTGAAGTTACTGATCGACTTCCGGGCACGGCGCACCTCGGGCTTCTGCCCGGTGATGGCGGTGAGGTCCTTCACCGCCGCCTCCATGTGCGAGGCGCTCTCGATCGCCTTTCCCACGCCCATGTTCACGACGACCTTCTCGATCCGGGGCACTTCCATGACGTTCCCGTACTGGAACTTCTCCTGGAGCGCCGGGGCGACCGTCTTCTGATAGTCTTCTCTCAAGCGAGCCATGTCGTTTCGACCTCTCTAGCGGTGCTCGGCTTCCGAACTCACGACTTCTCGGTGCCGCGCGAACCCTTCGACACCAGCTTCACGTTGCTGATGGCGATCGGGGCCTCGGCCTCGACGATCCCGCCCTGCGATTGACCGCGGACCTGCTTCTTGTGCCGCTTGGTCAATCGAACCTTCTCGACCGTCACCCGATCCTTCTTCCGGTCGATGTGGATCACACGGCCCTGCTTGCCGCGGTCGTCGCCGGCGATCACTTCGACGATGTCGTTACGCGCGATCTTCATGATTCCTCCGACGCCTACAGCACTTCGGGAGCCAGGGAGAGGATGCGCATGAACTTGCGCTCGCGGAGCTCGCGCGCGACGGGTCCGAAGATACGCGTCCCGACCGGCTCCTTCTCCTCGTTGATGATGACCACGGCGTTGTCGCTGAAGCGGATGTAGCTGCCGTCACGCCGGCGCTGTTCCTTCCGCGTCCGAACGATCACGCCCTTGACCACCGAACCCTTCTTGATCGTCCCGTCGGGCAACGCCGTCTTCACGGTGAGGACCACGACGTCACCCACGTGGGCGTAGCGGCGATTCGTGCCCCCGAGCACGCGGATGCACTTCGCCGTCTTGGCCCCCGAGTTGTCCGCCACGTTCAGCAGCGTTTCTTCCTGGATCATCTCGCTCGCCCTTCCGCCTGCGCGGTTTCCTGAGAACGACTGACTACTTGGCGCGTTCGACGACCTCGAGCAGCCGCCATCGCTTCAACTTGCTCAGCGGACGCGTGCCCATCACGCGAACCACGTCGCCCTCGCGAGCGTCGTTCGTCTCGTCGTGCACGTGCAGCTTCGTGGACTTCTTGATGAACCGCTCGTAGAGCGGATGACGAACACGGCGCGTCACGCGAACCACGATCGTCTTGTCCATCTTGACGCTCTCCACGACTCCCTGCCGCACGGTGCGCGCATTGCGCTCGGGCTGGGTGTCGACCTGGGTCTCGTCGGTCATCTTCGGTCTCCTGTCCGGCGTGGCTCGCGCCACCCCGAATCACCCGGTTCGCCGTCAGCTCAGTCGCGAGCGGACTCGGCTTCCTTCTGCTTCTCGGTCAGGACGGTCTTCATGCGAGCCAGCTCACGACGCGCCGCCCGGTAGTTCAGCGGGTTGTCCAGCGTGCGCCCCTTGAGCTTGATCCGCATGTTCATGAGGTTCTCCGACTCCTCGGCGATCCGGGCCTCGAGCTCCTCGACCGAGAGGTCACGCATCTCGAAGGTCTTCATCTAGTCGTCCTCCCGCTCGATGAAGCGCACGGGGATCGGCAGCTTGTGGCGCCCGCGGGTCAGCGCCTCGCGAGCCAGCTCCTCGCTCACACCACCGAGCTCGAACAGGACCCGCCCCGGCTTCACCACGGCGACCCAGTACTCGGGCGCTCCCTTGCCCTTGCCCATGCGGGTCTCGGCCGGCTTCATGGTGATCGGCTTGTCCGGGAAGATGCGGATCCACAGCTTGCCCTGACGCTTCACGTGGCGCGTGATCGCGATACGCGCGGCCTCGATCTGCCGGGCGGTGATCCAACCCGCCTCCGAGGCCTGCAGCGCGTAACGACCGAACGACACCCGCGAGCCGCGGTGCGCGAGGCCCCTCATGCGCCCCTTCTGCTGCTTTCGATGCTTGACTCGCTTCGGCATCAACATGTCAGAGCGCCTCCTGGACCTCGTTGGCGAGCTTCTTCTTGAATTCCATGGGGTGGACCTCTCCCTTGCAGATCCACACCTTCACGCCGATGGTCCCGTAGGTCGTGAACGAGACCGCGGTCCCGTAGTCGACATCGGCGCGCAGCGTGTGCAGAGGCACCGATCCCTCGTGGTAGCTCTCCACGCGGCCCATCTCGGCGCCACCCAGGCGACCACCGCACCGGATCCGGATACCCTTGGCCCCCATACGCATGGCCGTCGCGATGGCCTTCTTCATGGCCCGCCGGAAACTCACGCGCTGCGCGAGCTGGTGGGCGATGTGTTCGGCCACGAGGACCGAGGTCAGCTCGGGCTTCTTGACCTCTTTCACGTCGAGCGTGACCGACTTGCCCGAGAGCTTCTGCAGATCACCGCGGAGCTTGTCGACCGTCGCGCCCTTGCGACCGATCACCACGCCGGGACGCGAGGTCTGCAGCGTGACGGTGACCTTCTTCGGGCTGCGCTTGATCTGGCAGTCGGCGATCCCGGCGTTCCCGACCTGCTTCTGCACCATCTTCCGGATCGCGATGTCCTCCTCGAGCCAGTCCGCGTAGCTCTTGTGCGCGAACCACTTCGAGTTCCAATCCTTGATGATTCCCAGGCGGAATCCGGTCGGATGCGTCTTCTGACCCATGTGGTCTGCCTTCCTTACTCGGCGGCTTCGGTCGCCTCGTCGGCGAGCGCTCGCACGACGACCTTCACGTGACTGGTGCGCTTGCGGATACGGAACGCGCGACCCTGGGCGCGCGGCCGGATCCGCTTGAAGGTCGGGCCCTCGTCGACCCGGATCTCGTGGACCACGAAGTCCTCTTCGCTCATCCCGACGTTCTCGTCGTGCTGCTTCGCATTCGCGACCGCCGACAGGATCGTCTTCTGGAGGATGGGCGCGGCCTTCTTCGGCATGAGCTCGAGGGCGTGCACCGCTTCCTCGACCCCCATACCGCGCACCGCGTCCGCCACCAGGCGAACCTTGCGCGCCGAGATCCGGTTGAATCGGGAGATCGCCGTGCTCTGCATGGTTCTGCTCCTGCGCTACTTCTTGCCCTTGGTCGTATGACCGCGGTACGTACGGGTGGGCGCGAACTCTCCGAGCTTGTGCCCGACCATGTTCTCCTGCACGTAGACGGGAACGAACTGCTTCCCGTTGTGCACGGCGATCGTGTGGCCCAGGAACTCGGGAACGATCGTGCAGTTCCGGGCCCAGGTCTTCACGACCTTCTTCTCGCTCTTCGAATTCAGGACCTCGACCTTCATGAGGAGCGAGTCCTCTACGAACGGGCCCTTCTTGATCGAACGTGCCATGCGGCGATCTCCTCGTCGGTGTCGACCGACAGCCTGCTACTTCTGGTTCCGACGACGGACGATGAACTTGTCACTGGGCTTGTTACGCCGGGTCTTCATGCCCTTGGTCTTCCAGCCCCACGGCGACACCGGGTGCCCGCCACCCGAGCTCTTGCCCTCACCACCACCCATGGGGTGATCGATCGGGTTCATGGCCACACCGCGAACGTGCGGTCGACGCCCGAGCCAACGGCTCTTGCCGGCCTTGCCCCGCACCACGTTCTCGTGCGTGGGATTGCCGACCTCGCCGATGGTGGCCTGGCAGGTGCGGTGCACCATGCGCATCTCGCCGCTCGGCAGACGAAGGGTGACCTGGTTGCCCTCCTTCGCCATGACCTGCGCGTAGGTCCCGGCGCCGCGCGCCAACTGACCGCCGCGCCCCGGTACCATCTCGACGTTGTGCACCAGCGTGCCCAGTGGCACCCGTTCGAGCGGCATGGCATTGCCGACGTTGAACGGGGCTTGCGAGCCCGACACGACCTTCGCGCCGACCTCGAGGCCCTTGGGCGCGATGATGTAGCGTTTCTCGCCGTCGATGTAGTGCAGGAGCGCGATCCGGGCCGAGCGGTTGGGATCGTATTCGATCGCCGCGACCCGGGCCTCGATGTCGTGCTTCTTGCGCTTGAAATCGATCAGACGGTAGCGCCGTTTGTGACCGCCACCACGGTGACGGCTGGTGATCCGGCCACGGTTGTTGCGGCCACCCGTACGCTTGCGCGGCTCCAGTAGCGCCTTCTCGGGCTCACTCTTCGTGACGTCCGAGAAGTCCGACACCGTGCGGTAGCGAGCGGACGGGGTCACCGGCTTGAACTTCTTGACTCCCATGAGACCTCTCTCCCAGCGCCTCAGACCACGTCGAACAGGTCGATCTTGTCGCCTTCGCCGACCGTGACGACGGCCTTCTTCCATCCGGGACGGCGCCCGGTGTACATGCCGAGTCGCTTGGGTTTGCCCTTCACGTTCATGGTGCGGACGTCGAGAACCTTCACGCCGAAGTAGCGTTCCACGGCCTGTCGGATCTCGACCTTGTTGGCCGCCGGAGCGACCTCGAAGACGTACTTGTTGCTCTCACCCATTGCGGTGGTCTTCTCGGTCACCACCGGACGGACGATCACCCGCGTCAGATCCTTCATGCTCCGAACACCTCCGTCACCTGCTGGAGCGACGCCTCGGTGAACACGAGCTCTTCGCTGCGAAGCACCCGGTAGGCGTTCAACTGATAGGCCGGGATCACGTCGACACCCTCGATGTTGCGCAGGGACCTGTAGAGCGTGTTCCCGTCTCCGGGTACGACGAACAGGACCTTCTTGTCGCTCAGCCCCATGTTCCCGAGCACCGACACCATGATCCGGGTCTTCGGGGCGTCCAGCGACGGATCCTCGACCACGGAGATGGCCCGGTTGGCAGCGCGATCGCTGAGCGCGCTCAACAGAGCCAGGCGCCGGACCTTTCGGTTGAGCCGGGTCCTGTGGTCCCGCGGCTTCGGCCCGAAGGTCGTGCCACCGCCCGAACGAATCGGCGACTTCAGGGAGCCGGCGCGCGCGCGCCCCGTTCCCTTCTGGCGGAAGAGCTTGGTCCCGGAGTAGGCGACCTCGCCCCGCTCCTTGGTCTTCGCCGTGCCCTGGCGCTGGTTCTTCAGGTAGACCTTGACGGTCTCGTACAGCGCCTGTTCGTGCACGGGGGCCTCGAACAGCAGCTCGGGGAGCCGCTGTTCGCTCTGCCCTTCACCGTTCTCGTTGAATCGCTTGGCCACTGCCATCGCAATGTCCTTCTGGACTCGAGTTCATCGTCGGGACCGCGGTCCCGACCGTTCTCAGGCGCCCGTCGCCTGGACGAGCACGTATCCGTTCTTCGCCCCGGGCACGGCGCCCTTCACCAGGATCAGGTTGTTCTCGGTGTCGACACGCATCACCTGCAGGTTCTTCACCGTCCGCCGCTGGTTCCCGTACCGACCGGCCATCTTCTGGCCGCGATGGGTTCGGCTGGGCGTGGCGCACATGCCGATGGTTCCGGCACGCCGATGGTGGTGCGAACCATGGGTCTCGCGACCGCCGCCGAAGTCGTAGCGCTTCATCAGACCGGTGAAACCGCGACCCTTCGTGTAGCCCGTGACCTTGACCGCACCGACGCCCTCGAAGGCGTCGACCGTCACCATCTGGCCGAGCTCGAGACCATCGGTCTCCTGCACGCGGAACTCACGGAGCACGCGTTGTGGTCCCGCGCCGGCCCGGGTCACGTGGCCCATGTGCGCCTTCGGCGTGCGCTTGGGCTTGCGGTCGTTGCCGTAGCCGATCTGGACCGCCCGGTAGCCATCGGTCTCTTCCGTCTTGATCTGCGTGATCGGACACGGCCCGCACTCGAGCACGGTCACCGGCACCACCCGCCCGTCTTCGTCGAAGACCTGGGTCATGCCGACCTTCTTTCCGATCAGTCCTCGAACCGCCATGACTGTCTCCTCAGACCTTCAGCTCGATGTCGACGCCCGCCGGCAGATTGAGCTTCATCAGCGCGTCCACCGTCTGATTGGTGGAGTTGACGATGTCGATCAGGCGCTTGTGCACCCGCAGCTCGAACTGCTCCCGCGACTTCTTGTCGACGTGGGGCGAACGGTTGACGGTGAACACCGACCGCTTGGTCGGCAGGGGCACCGGACCCCGGATGTCCGCGCCGGTCCGCTTCGCGGTGTCGCAGATGACCTGGGCCGACCGGTCCAGCGTCGTCGGCTCGTAGGCCTTCAAGCGGATCCGGATCTTCTGACGCGCCATTCCTCGTTCTCCTGCTTCTTCGCGTTGCCGTGGGCGAACCGGCCGTTCCGGGCCACCCCCGAACGAATGCTGTCCGCCGGACTACTCGTAGATCTCCGCGACGACACCGGCACCGACGGTGCGGCCGCCCTCGCGGATCGCGAAGCGGAGTCCCTCTTCCATTGCGATCGGGGTGATCAGATCCACCTGCAGCTCCACGTTGTCGCCCGGCATCA
>DATFKK010000198.1 GCA_035268685.1 Candidatus Krumholzibacteriia bacterium
CTCCCGCCGGGGTTCGATCCGCCGGCCCGCGAGGACGACGCCGCTCTCGCCGAGGGTGATCGCTTCCGCGACCAAGCCGTCAAGGCCGCCCGGGCGACGCTGCGCCGCCATCTCGAGGAAGCGGGGTACGCACGGGCCCAGGTGGAATCCGAGATCGCGCTCGACGATCCGGGCGAGGTCGTCGTGACCTTCGTCGTGACCTCGACCGAACGCTTCCGCTTCGACGGCCTGGAGATCCGCGGCGCCGACGACGACATCCGCGACCTCGCGCGACGCAGCATCGAACGCCCGGGTGGTGAGCGATTCACGCCCGTCCTGCTCGAGAACGCCCGCCGCGACCTGCGCGATCTCGGCCTGTTCCGGCAGGTACGCGTGCGGGCCGATCGCACCGCCCCGAACACTCTGGAGATGACGGTCGACCTGACGTTGCGCGAGCTGCGCAGCGCCCGGATCGGCATCGGCACCTGGAGCGATCACCCGATCCAGGTGCGCGCGGGGTGGCGGCACCGCGACCTCTTCGGAGGCGGACGGGGTTTCGAGGTGGACGGGTCGTTCGCGTTGAACCTGCGCGAACTCGGAGCAAGTGTGGACTGGCCGGTGCTACTGCGCCGACGCTCGCGCACGGAGTTCGGGACACGGTACCGGGTCGAGGACGAGGAGAGCTACGGATCGGAGGAGTTCGAGGTCTTCGTCGACAACCTCTTCCACGTGGACCAGCGCACGTCGTGGCGCCTGGGCACCTCGTGGATCGAGACCGCGCTCGACCTGCGGACCGACGACGTCGATGCCTTCGAGACCCGGCCCGGTGAACAGGTGCTCTTCGACTTCCAGTGGTTCCACGACGGGGTCGACGACCTGCTCGATCCGACCGCCGGACGACGGGTGCGATTCGAGGCACGCTATGCGCCGTCGTTCCCCTTCGCCGACGCGACCTTGGTCTCGGTGCGGGGGGCGTGGGTGCGGGTGACGTCGCCGCGGCCGGGGACGGTCCTCGCGGGCCGCATCGACCTGGCTACGGCGTGGCCCACGGGTGGCGCCACCGACCTGTTGCCCACCCAGCGTTGGTTCGGCGGCGGCTTCAACACCCACCGCGGCGCGACGCGCCGCGGACTCGGTCCACTCGACGACGAAGGAGATCCGATCGGCGGGCAGTGGCGGGGACTGGCGGGGCTCGAACTGCGGCAGCGCCTGGGCTCCTGGCTCGGCGCGTCGATGTTCGTCGACACCGGGCAGGTGTGGCGCGAGGCCGACGACGTGGGCACCGACGACCTGGTCGTCGCCCTCGGCGCCGGGCCGTTGATCTACACACCCATCGGTCCCGTGCACCTCGACATCGCATGGAACGTCGCGCGTCGGCCGGCCGACGAGTCCAATCTCGTCTTCCACTTCGGGATCGGGCATGCCTACTGACGAACCGCAGGTCGATCCCGTGGCCGAGCCGACGCCGCGCCCGCGGCGGTGGCGTCGGGTGCTACGCATCGCGTGGCGGACGCTCGCCGTTGCGTTCGTGCTCGTGGTGTCGATCGTGGTCGGGGTGCTGGCCGTCCCCGAAGCGCGTCTCGCGCTGCTCGAGCGCGGTCTCGACGCCGGGTTGCAGGCACTGCCGGGACAGGCGAGCGTCCGCGCGCAGTGGCCCACGCTCGGGCGTGTGGAACTCGAGGACTTCCGCTGGCGCGTCGACGCCCAACGCGTCGCCGAGGTCGACCGCGCGATGGTGGACCTCGATCTGGGCGCGCTGTGGGACCACGACGCCGTGGTGCGCGTGGTGCGTCTGCAGGGCGCGTGGATCGATGCCGATCGGGCGGAGGCCGCGTTCGCGGCGGCACCGGCCGACACCGCCGCGGAGCCGGCGCCGTCGGAGCCGACCGAAGAGGTCGCCGTGCCGTGGCTGCGCGACGGCGCGCTCGCCGGCTTGCCGTCGGTGGCGGTCGACACGCTCGCGGTGCGCGACGTCGAGGTGATCTCGGCCGCAGGTTCGATGATGCTGCACGATCTCGCCCTGGGACTGGATCTGCGTCCCGGCCGTGAGCAGTTGGGCCGCGTCGATCTCGACGTGTCGATCGACGAGATCGGACGCGTCGCGGGCGGGGTCGCGCTCGCCGTGACCGATTCGCTGCGCGCGCACTTCGACGTGTGGTCGTGGGCTCCGCCGGGAACGTCGCTCGCACCGCGAGCCGAGGCGACGGGACTCGATGCGGTCGTCCCGTCCGACATCGTCGTGCGCGCGTTGCGCGGAGATCTCGTGGTCGTGCCGGCCGTGCTCCACGGCCGGCTGGTCGAACGACGGCCGGCGACGGTCGACCTCGCCGCGCGATGGCGTGCCGACGGCGGGGTCGAGGCCGGGCTCCGGGTGGTCCTCGACGATCGCCCCACGTGGGCGTCGCCGTGGGTCGCCGCGGCCGACAGTGCCACGGCGGCCGTCTTCGAGAGATTGCTCGCCACCTGGCCCGCCGACTCCGTCGCCTACGAGATCGCACTCGACCTCCGGGGTCGCCTGGACGAGGCCGGCGTCCAGCTCGATCGAGCCCGGGTCGAGGGATCACTGCCCGGTCCGGCCGAGCTCGTGGTCGGGCTGCCCGCCCCCACGTGGTCGCGTTCGGAGCTGCGGCTGGTGGCGCGTCCCCGGGGTGACGACGCCGTGGACCTCGTCCTCGACCTCGGCTCGACGGCCTGGATCGATCGGGGCCGGGTGGTCGCTCTCGTCCGTGACACGGGAGCCGTGAGCGCGGACACCCTCGACCTGCGGTTGCCGGGCCTGAGCGTGCGTGGCGACGGTCGCTGGTCGCCGGAGTCGATCGACGTCGACCTGGAGGTGCGGGCGGCGACCTCCGAACTCGAGGCCCTCGTGCCGTCGCCGCCGTGGGGAGAGGTCGACGCGGAGGTGCGGGCCGATCTGCAGGTCGCGGGTGCGCTGCCCCTGCCTCGGGGCGAGTTGCGGATCGACGGCCGTGCTTCGGCACCGTTCGCCGAGGTCCCGGACCTCCGCCTGCGAGCCGAGCACGACGGCGATTCCGTGCGCGCTTCGCTCGACCTACCCGAGGGATTCACGCTCGAGGGCGATCGTTTCGCGACCCCCGTCCGGGTCGGTGCCCGCGGCCGGCTCGATCTACCGGAGTGGAGCGTTCGTCTGACCGGGACCGGACCCGGACTGGACCTCGACCTGCGGGCCGCGGCCGACAGCACGATCGCCGGGGAAGGGTCGCTGGTCGTCGACGCGGGCCCACTGCGCGACGCGCTTCCCATGGCTCTGGCCGAACCCCTGGCCACGAGCACTCTGCAGCGGGCGACCCTGGACCTCGACGCCGAACTCGATCCCGACGCCGAATCGGGTCGGGCCGGTGTCGGAGTCGATGTCCGGCTGGAAGAAGGAAGTCTCCTTCTCCGCGCCAGTGGAGACGCCGATCTCCGCGGTCGTGCCCGGGCGCAGGTCGACACCTTGCGCGTCCGCTGGCGCGACGAGACGATCGGCACGCGCCGTCCGATGCGCTTCGATCTCGACACCAGGGAGCCGCGGTACGTCCTCGAGGAGCTCGATCTGGACGGAAGCCTCGGAACGGTCCGTGGAGCGGCGCGAGTCGACTCGAGCGGAGCACAGGGAGACTTCGAGGTCGCCTTGAGCGTCGCGCGCGATCGCCTGCTCGAGTGGGCTCCCGACCTCGAGGAGATCGTGCCCCGGACCGACCGGCTCGGCACCACGCTCACCGTCGACCTGTCGGGCACCGCGGCAGATCCCCGCGCGACGATCGAAGGGGCGGCGCGTCTCGACTCCGACGACGACTCCCGCGACGTCACGCTGCGCTGGTCGACCTCCTACGGTGCCGACGGCGACGGTGCGGCGCGGCTCCGGGCCGGTCTGGAGCTGACCGGGGGTTCGACGACATGGGTGCAGGCCGATGCCGCCGTCCCCCTCGACCTGTCGCTCGATCCGTTCTCGTACGCCCTGCGTCCCGACGACACCTTCGACCTCGACGTCGAGACCCCGCGCCTCGATCTGCAACGCCTGACGGAGTTCGCGCGCGCGCCGGTCGACGTGCAGGGCGACCTGGCGATGGAAATGCACGCCCACGGGCCCCTCGACGCGCTCGACGTCGATGGCTTCGTCCGTTCCGAGAAAGCACGCGCCGAGTTCCCCGACGGCGGCTTCCTCCAGACCGCCACCTCGATCGTGCTCACCGGGACGCTGTTGCAGCCGACAGTGGAGGGCGAGGTCCGCGTCGACGGCGGACTGATCCTCCTGCCCGCGCCGCCGCCCGCGCTGCTGCCGGTCGAGGGCGAGTCGATGCTCTGGGCCGCCATCGAAGCCGACAGGACCGTGGCGGAACTCCGCGCGGACCGTCCGGTGAGCCCCATCGACACCCTGACCCTCCCGTTGCCCGACGTCGCCGTGTCGCTGAACGTTCCCGGAGGCCTGCGGCTGCGAGGTCATGGTCTGGACGTCGAGCTGCGCGGACGGGTCGATGCGCTGGTCGAGAACGGCACCCCGGGAATCGGTGGCAGCCTGGAGGTGTGGCGCGGTCGTTTGGACCTGCTCGGGCGTCGCTTCCAGGTCGAGACCGGCCGCGTGATCTTCGACCCCGATCAGGTGGAGCCGGATCCGCGGCTCGACATCCGGCTGGCCACGACGATCGAGGGCACCCGCTTCACCGTGGACGTCACCGGGACCGCGCTCGAGCCGCAACTACGGCTGGGCAGTGAACCCGAGATGCCCGAGGGCGACATCGTGGCCTCATTGCTGTTCGGGCGTCCGCTCGACGAACTCGACGAGGGCCAGTCCGAACTCCTCGCCCAGCGCACGCGTCAGATCGCGGCTGCCTACGGAGCGGCGGCGTTGTCCCAGCAGATCGGGCAGCGTCTCGGCGTCGACATCCTGTCGATCGAGCCCGCCGGCGACGGAGGCTCCGCGTCGCTGGTCGTGGGGCAGTACCTGAGTCCCGACGTGATCGTCCAGTACGAGCAGGTGCTCGAGGAGGGCGCGGCGGCCCTGATTCGCCTGGAATACGCGATGACGCGGTCCATCCGTCTGGAGACGGTCGCCAGTCAGGGTGAGGGGTCGGGCGTGCAGATCGAGTGGCGCAAGGACTACTGAGCGCGGGACACGGAGGATCCTGTTCCGTACACTCCTGCGACCCTCTTTCGAACGTGGAGCCTCGATGTCCTGGATCGAACGTGTTCCCGTGGACGAAGCCACGGGCCTGTTGCGGCGACTGTTCGACGCGTCGGTCAAGCGCGCCGGACGCGTGTGGAACGTCACGCACGTCATGAGCCTGAACCCGCCGGTGATGCGGGACTCGGTGCGGCTCTACGGCACGATCATGTTCGGCGAGTCGCCGCTGGGCCGCGGTCAGCGCGAGATGCTGGCCACCGTCGTGTCGTCCGAGGCCGGTTGCCGCTACTGACGCCGCGCGCACGCGCACGACCTCCGGGACGAGGTCGCCACGATCTTCGACGACGACGAACGCGCCGACCGGTGGGTCGACCACGTAGCGCGCGACTGGTCGACGGCGCCCCTGCGCGACGTCGACCGGGCGCTCTGCCGCTTCGCCGTACGTCTCACCCATCACCAAGCAGCCGTGAACGAGGACGATCTCGCGCCCCTGCGCGCCCATGGCCTCGACGACACGGCCGTTCACGACACGGTGCAGGTGGTCTCGCTGTTCAACTACTACAACCGGCTCGCGCACGGGCTCGGGGTAGAGGTCGAGCCGAGCGAGCTGGTCCGACCGTGGGGCGAGCAGGGCCTGGTCGACGGCGGGCCGCCGCCGGACCTGGGCGGCCCCACGACCACCGGTCACGTCAGCGCCGGCTGAGGTCGAGCGTCGACATCAAGCCGATCCGGAACTCCCGGCTCACCGGCAGGTCCTCGCCCGCCAGTGCGATCGAGGCCCCGACCTCGAGGGTCGTGCCCGGTGCTCCGAGGCGGTCCAGGCCGATGTGAAGCGCCGGTGCGTACGACCACAGGCGCCGCGTGGCGATCTCCTGGTCGATGCCGAAGTCGCGGCTGGTCCACGGAGACCCCTGCAGGCCGTCGAAGCGCGTGACCAGCGCCAGCCACGGGCGGAGCTGCCACCCCCATTCGGCGGCGAGCACCCATTCGTTGCCCGGGTCGAAGCCCAGTTCGTCGTTGGCGGCACGCCAGCGGTGGCCGAGCGTGGCCGAAAGCCACCCGTGGGGCCACAGCGACCAGCCGGCCTCGGCGCGCACGGTGAGGTCGTGCTGTCCTTCGCCGAGGGGCTGTGCGAAGACGCTGCGGGGCACGTCGGCGGTGGGGATCTTCCAGCGGAGCGACAACGAAGCCGCCGCACGATCCCCGTGGCGCGTTCCGATCGCCGTGCCCAGCACCACGTCCCCGAATCCGGTTCCGGGCTCGACCTCGTCGTTGTCGTTCTCGAAGACGGTGTGCAGGAAGGGAACGGTGGCCGTCACCTCGAGGTGATCGGTGACACCATAGGCTGCTTCCAGTGCGTAGCGCTGGAACTCGTACTCGCCGCCGGTGACGAAGTCGAAGGGGATGCGGTCGCCGGCTCGTACCGGACTCCCGTCGGGAAAGCGCTTGGTCTCGTCGAGCTGGTCGTTGGCGAACTTCTCGTCGGCGAAGCTCGTCGACGCGCCGACCTTCCACCACAGGTGTCCGGCCGGCTGCGTCCACGCCGAGGCGTGGGTCGTCGTCGGGACCAGGCAGACCAGGACCAGAAGGGACGCGACCGAGCGCGCGCTCAGGGTAGTCGGGTCCATTCGAGGTCCAGCTCGAACTCGGGATCCCCGGCGTGGACGATCTGCAGGAACGTGTCGGCCGAGTCGTACAGCACCCAGACCGGCAGCCCCCCGATCTCGTCGCGGAAGGCCGTACGATTCCCCATGGTCTCGCGCACCTCCGAGTGGACGTAGACTCGCGACACGTCGCCCACGTGCACACCCGTGACGAGCGCCTTGCCCGGGAACTGCGGATCGGGCGAGGGATCGGTGACCGAGAAGGTGTCACGATCGTCGCTGCGGTAGTCTCCGTAGGGATATCGCGTGTAGTCGCGCGAGAAACCCGTGCTCGAGGCGATGACCTTGGTGCCAGGGTGCATCTGCTGCCAGCGTTCCCAGGTGGTCTCGACGAAGGGAACCTCTTCGAGGATCTCGCCCCGGCGTTCACCGGTGACCGCTTCGCGGCGCATCTGCGAGAACAGGCTCGCGGTGTCGTGGTCGTAAAGCACCAGGTTGCTGTTGTAGAGGTTGCCCGACACGCCGAAGGCCGAGCGACTCGCCGAGAACACCAGGGCCGATCCGGTCAGCGGACAGAAGGAAACGCTGAGCGGTTGTCCTCCGAAGGTGTCGTTCACGATCTCGTGCCACCACAGCACGTTGTGCGGATAGGCGCGAGCCTCGGTCCCGTCGAAGAGGCCGATCACCATGTCTCCGGGGCGCAGGTAGGCCGCGTCGGACGAACCCGCGTCGGCGAAGCGGGGAGACCCCTGCGGGGGGCCCGGGTTGGGGAGCGAGGGGATCGCGTCCCGTGGCAGATTGCGCCGGATCTGGTCGCAGGGCACGAGGCAGTCGCCATCGCTGCGGATCACCGCGTCGCGGACCGCCGCGTCGCGGCCCCAGATCTCCGAGCCCGGATGGAACACCGACCAGGCGAACCAGAACGCGCTCGTCTTCGCCAGATGCGGGAGGCGGACGCCGGCTTCGGCCAGCGGACCCTCGAAGGCCCACCCGTCGGCCGTGATCAGACTTCCGGACTCACGATCCCGCAGGACCCAGGTCCCGCTCGGGGGCGCCGGGATCTCCAGGTCGGTGCGGTGGGCATCGAGCGTGAAGTCGCCCGGTTCGTTCCGGACGGTGGGAAGCGTTCCTTCGCTGTCGGTCACCGGTGGCAGGTCCACGTCGGGATCCGACGGAGACTCGGTCTCGGAACACCCTGCCGCGATCAGGACCAGCAGGGTCGAAAACAGAGCGGTCCGCGGCGCGCGCGAACGGATTCGGCGTCGGAGCATGGGATCGGGATCCTCGCGTCGGGTCGATCGGGGCGGACGCCGTGACTACGACGGGTCGTCCCGTCGTGTGACCGCGCCGAGACGCTTGCCCGACTCTTCGTGCGGAATCGGTGAATTCGGCCGACATGGCCGCACTTCCGTTTACGAAATCGTGATGGAACAACGGGATCGGTTGGACTGGGACATGGGCGCTCCTACCCTTCCGGGCGACGTCTCACCGCACCGCGCAGAGCACCGTCACCCGGATCCGTCGCGGAGCGGTCCTTCCCCCCTGGAGGCTCCATGGATGTCGTCCTGCTCTCGCGCATCCAGTTCGCTCTGACCATCGGCTTCCACTACTTCTATCCGCCCCTGAGCATCGGCCTCGGCCTGGTGCTGGTGATGATGGAAGGCATGTACCTGCGGACGGGCAATCCCCTCTACCACCAGCTCACCCGCTTCTGGGTGAGGATCTTCGGTCTCATCTTCGCCTTCGGCGTGGGCACGGGGATCGTCATGGAGTTCGAGTTCGGGACCAACTGGGCCGCCTACTCGCGCTACGTCGGCGACATCTTCGGCAGTCCCCTCGCGGCCGAGGGGATCTTCGCCTTCTTCCTCGAGTCGGGCTTTCTCGCCCTGCTCCTGTTCGGGTGGGATCGCATCAGCAAGAAGATGCACTTCTTCGCGACGTGTATGGTCGCCCTGGGCGCACACTTCAGTGCGATCTGGATCGTAGTGGCCAACAGCTGGATGCAGACCCCGGCCGGCTACCACATCGTCGAGACACCCGTCGGACCACGCGCCGAGATCACCAGCTTCTGGGAAGCGGTGCTCAACCCCTCGACGCTCGATCGCTTGTCGCACACCGTCATCGGCTGCTGGCAAGCGGGCGCCTTCTTCGTGATCTCGGTGGGGGCGTTCTACCTGCTGCGCCGTCAGCACCAGGAGTTCGCCAAGGCCTCGATGAAGGTCGCCTTCGTGGTGGCCATGGTGGCGTCGTTGCTGCAGCTGGTCACCGGCCACAGCAGCGCGCACACCGTGAGTGAGCACCAGCCGGCCAAGCTCGCCGCCTTCGAGGGCATCTACGAGACCCAGGACAACGCGGATCTCACGATCATGGGCTGGGTCGACGAGGCCAGCCAGGAGGTCCACGGGATCAAGATCCCGGGCATGCTGAGCTGGCTCATCGGATTCGACACCGCCACCGAGGTCCAGGGTCTGAACGACTGGCCCGAGGAGGACCGGCCACCCGTCCAGATCACCTTCCAGGCCTATCACTTCATGGTGGCCATCGGCATGTTGCTGATCCTGCTATCGTGGGTGGGGGGCATCATGGCCTGGCGGGACAAGCTGTTCCAGTACCGCTGGCTGCTGTGGATCCTGGTGTTCTCGGTGCTGTTGCCACAGGTCTCCAATCAGCTCGGGTGGGCCGCGGCCGAGATCGGACGGCAGCCGTGGATCGTCTACGAACTCATGCGCACGGCCGACGGGGTGAGTGACACCATCTCGGCGGGACACGTGCTGTTCTCGTTGATCCTGTTCACGCTGATCTACCTGGCGCTCTTCGTGGTGTTCATCGTCCTGCTCGACCAGAAGGTCAAGCACGGTCCGCTGGAGGAAGACATGCCCCGAACCGGGGAGCTGCGCTCATGAGTCCGGAATTCTACAACGTCGTCTGGTACGTTCTGGTGGGCGTGCTGCTCACCGGCTACGCGATCCTCGACGGTTTCGACCTGGGCGTGGGCGGCCTGCACCTGCTGGCACGTGGCGACCAGGAACGCCGGATCTTCCTGAACTCGATCGGGCCCTTCTGGGACGGCAACCAGGTGTGGTTGGTCACCGGCGGCGGTGCGCTCTTCGCAGCGTTTCCGCACGTCTACGCCACCGCTTTCAGTGGCTTCTACGTGGCGTTCATCCTGTTGCTGTTCACGCTGATCTTCCGCGGCGTGTCGATCCACGTGCGGAGTCTGCGTCCCGACAGTCCTTGGCGATCGTTCTGGGACTGGGCGTTCAGCATCTCCAGCCTGCTGGCCTCGTTGCTGATCGGTGTCGCGCTGGGCAACGTGGCCTGGGGCGTGCCGTTGGAGGAGAACTTCCGCTACCAGGGAAGTCTCTTGCACCAGGTGCACCCGTACACCGTGCTCACCGGACTGCTGGTGGTGTCGATGTTCCTGATGCACGGGGCCATCTACCTGGTGCTGAAGACCGATGGCGAACTGAACGCGAAGGTGCGGACCTGGGTCCGGCCCACCATCATCGGGTTCATTCTGTTGTACGTCGTCACGACCATGGCCACCCTGTTGTACCTGCCGCACATGTCGGCGCCGTTCCGCGACAATCCCGTGCTGTTCGTGCTGCCGGCGTTGAGTGTGTTGGCGATTGCGAACATCCCGCGGGAAATCCACCACGGACGCGAGTTTCGGGCCTTCCTCTCGTCGTCGGTGGCCATGGTGCTCCTGCTGGCGCTGTTCGGTGCGGGGATGTTCCCGGAGCTGATCCATGCCCGACCGCAGCCGGAGTTCAGCATGACGGCCTACAACGCGTCGAGCTCCACCAAGACGCTGCAGACGATGCTGATCATGGCGTTGATCGGGATGCCGCTGGTGATCGCCTACACCTTCCACATCTACCGGGTGTTCCAGGGGAAGGTGAAACTCGACTCGATGTCGTACTGATCGACCGGGTGCGGACGGAGTCTCCGTCCGCACCCCTCGAGACGCTCAGCGCTGCACGGTCTCGGTCAGGGCGTCCTCGAGGCCGGCCGCGTCGATCACGCGCGCCGTCCTGGTCGAGTCCGAGGGGTCACGGGAAGTCCGGAAACTCCACGCCCCAGCGCGTGGGCGTCGAGTCCGAACGGGCTGGTCGTGCCTCGGAGTGGCGGACCGGGCGCCTCGTCCGCAATCAGGCGCCGGCTACGCCGAGCACATGGACGAAATCGTCGACGACACCCGCCGTCGCCGGGTGTGCGCTCGTCTCCAGCAGTCCGCGCACCGTCCAGCGGCCACCGTAGACCTGCATGGTGGCCGCGGCGTCGGCACCGGCTTCGATCAGGACCATCGCCAACCGCGGCGCATTGCTGGGAACGACCTGTCGGCGGATCTCGACCCCGTTCGCCGTCAGGTGGTGGAGCAGCGTTCCGCCGTGGCCGAAGCGCGAGCGATCGTGGACGATGCGCGGCACCTCGGCCACAAGGCCGCGCAGGGCGTCGACGTCGGCCCGGCCGATCAGATCGAGCGCCTGCTCGAACACCGGGTCCTGCGTCCGATCGGCGGCCAGCGCGGCGTCCGGCCGGGTGAAGCCGTGGTCCATGGCCACGGCCCGCAGGGCTCGACGGTACGGGAGTGGAGCCGCCAGGGTCTCGTCGACCGAGCGCTCGGAATCTCCCGGGATCACCGCGCGGACCTGGACGGCGCAGGCGGGATCGCCGCGCTCGTGCGCGGCCAGCAGCGCGCTCGCCTGGCGTTCGATCCACGCACGGATCGGCATCGACGCCGCACCTGCGGCGTACAGATCCGCGTGCAGGCGGCGGACGCGCTCGACGTCGGGATGGACGAAGACCGAGGGCATGGTGGTGGACGACGGGTGGCGAGGCACGCCCCGGCCGTGG
>DATFKK010000199.1 GCA_035268685.1 Candidatus Krumholzibacteriia bacterium
GGGGTAGACCTTACGGATGTCGGTCAGCGTGACTTCGGCCATGGCGCTCGCAATGCACGGTCGGGGGATTCGGCGATCGGCGGGAAAGTCTAGAGCATGCCCGCCGGATCTGACCACCGCATCTCGTTGCGATCGGCCCCGGCCGACCCCTAGACTGGCCGGTGCAGCCCCCTTTTCGCGGAGTCCCCCTGGTGCGTCCGCTCCCACTATTCGTCCTCTGCTCGTGGTTCTCCATGTCCGCCAGCCCCGGAGCACAGTCCGCCGACTGGACGATCGAAGTCACCGATCCCAGCCGCGAAGTCGTCTTCAGCGATCTGCGCACCACACACTGGGCCTGCGACACCGGTGCTCGTGATCAGCGCGCCTACCATGGTCTGTACACGGCCATGCACGAGAGTCTGGACGACTACGTCCTGCAGCTCGACGGCCGGACGCTCGAGCCGAGCGAGGCCGACCGCGTGTTGGTCACCCCCTGGTCCATGGTGCGCGAGTACCCGGGCGGAGTCCGCGAGACCGTTTTCCTGGCGTTGGGCGAAGGCGCCCTCTTCGTGCGGGTCGAGACGACGGGTTCGGCCCCAGGGGAATGGGAGCTGCGTCCTCGCGTCGATCTGCGCTGGATCTGGCGCCCGGAGCGTGGCCGGTACGAGACCTCCGCCGCACCCGATGAAGAGACCCTCGACCTCACCGCCGTCGAGGTCGTGCGCCGCGATCGCGAACCCGGGCCGGGCGGACCCGACCGGCTCCTGATCGGAGTCGCTGCGGCCGGCGCGTTCGACGAGCACATGATCCCTCGCCCGACGGTCCACCCGCGCGACGCCGCCCGGCGTGCGATGGAAAGGACCACGCCGGTCGAGATCGGAACGATCCGCGGCCGGTGGAACGGCGATCGCGCCTTCCTCGACATGGTCTTCGTCCCGCTGCGCGGGGCGCGCCAGGCGACGGCCGAGACCGTCCGTGGGCTCCTCGAACGGCGTGACGAACTCCTCGACGCCCGACAGACCCACTTCCGTGCCATGGAGACCGACGCCCTCCGGACCGGCGATCGACGCCTCGACAGAGCCTACCTGTGGGCGCGCGCGAGCATGGACCAGATGATCATGCACACGCGCGGAGCGGGGATCTACGCGGGCTTCCACTGGTTCACGAACTTCTGGGGTCGCGACACCTTCATCTGCGTGCCGGGCGCGACGCTGGTGACCGGCCGCCTGGACGCCGCGCGGGAGATCCTGCGTGGCTTTCTGGACTTCCAACTGCTGGACCGCGGGGATCCCCGCGAGGGCCGGCTCCCGAACATCGTGCAGCCGGGACAGGTGCAGTACGCGGGCGTCGACGGTACGTGGTGGTACGCGCGCGCCGCCTATCGGTACGTGAGAGCGCGTCGGGCCGAAGGCAGACCGGACCGGGAGTTCGAGGCCCGCTTCGACGCCGCTCTGCGCGCCATGATCGGCGGCGCGGAACGCCACGCCGTGGACGGGAACGGCCTGCTCCGGCACGGTGACGCAGAAACCTGGATGGACGCAGGCGGGGAGGGCGATCCGCAATCGCCGCGGGGCGACCGTGCGGTGGAAGTGCAGGCCCTCTACTACAACGCGCTGTGTGCAGCAGAATGGCTGGCGCGCGAGCGCGGACACCCCGAACGGGCCGATCGCTACGATCGACTGGCGCAGCGCACCCGCGAGTCCTTCGGCCGTCTGTTCTGGATCGACGACGAGAACCGCCTGGCCGATCATCTCGACGTGGACGGAAGCCAGGACGAGCAGGTGCGCCCCAACACCGTCCTGGCCCTGACCGTGGTCGAACCCGAGTGGCCACCCCTGCTCGACGAGACGCGGGTCCGCGCCGAGATCGAGCACGTGGTCGAGCGTCTGGTCCTGCCCTGGGGCGTGACCAGCCTCGACCCCGAAGACCCCGATTTCCACGCGCGCCACCTCGACCTCGAGAACCATCACTACGACGAGGCGTATCACAACGGCGACGTATGGATGTGGTTGAGCGGGCCCGTGATCAGCGCCCTGTGCCGGGTGGGCCGGGTCGACGAGGCGCGGGCGATGCTCGACGTCCTGGTCGACGAAGTCCTCGATCACGGGGCCGTGGGCGCGATCCGTGAGGTCCGCGACGGTACCGACACCGGCGAGCGCGAAGAGTTCGGCGGCGCCACGTTCCAGGCCTGGTCCATGGCCGAGATGCTGCGGGCCATGCACGAGGACCTGGCGCCGGCCCTGGGCTGGACCCGGCAGTAGCGGCCGGACCATCCGACGCACTAGAGTCTGCGGACGGTTCGCCGTCCGGTCCCCGCGATCCGCACCCCCGAGACCCACCACGGGAGATCCCCCCTCGAGACAGGAGAGCCGCGATGCCGACATCGATGCTTCGCGCCGCAATTCCCCAGGTCCTGGCCGTCGTCGCGGCCCTGGCGCTGCTGAGCCCCGCGCCGGCCCTGGCCGAGGCCGTGACGTTCACGGCCGAGGCCCCCGGTGCAGGGAGCGTGTACCTGGCCGGTGAGTTCAACGGCTGGGATCCCACCGCCCAGGCCATGACCGACCCCGACGGCGACGGCGTCTTCGAGGCCACGCTCGACCTCGACCCCGGCACCTACGCCTACAAGTTCGTCATCGACGGCAACTGGGTGACCGACGAGTCGGCCGACGCTTTCGTCGACGACGGCTTCGGCGGCCAGAACAGCGTGGTCGAGGTGACCGGGGCCCCGGCGTCCACCCCCTCGGGGGGCGACGAGGCCGAGGGCACGACCTTCCGCCTCGAGGCTCCCGGCGCCGACGAGGCCTACGTGGCCGGCGAGTTCAACGACTGGAATCCGACCGCCGACGCCATGACCGATCCCGACGGCGACGGCGTGTTCGAGACCACGCTCGACCTGGCCCCGGGCACCTACGCCTACAAGTTCGTGGTCGACGGCACCTGGCAGGAGGACCCGAACGCCACCGAGTCGGTGGACGACGGCTTCGGCGGGCAGAACAGCGTGGTCGAGGTGACCGCGGGCGGCAGTGGCTCGGTGACGTTGGAGTCCACGCCCACCGCGGGCGAGGGCGAGCGTCTGGTGCGCTTCGTCGCCGAGGCGCCGGGCGCACAGCAGGTCTTCCTGTCCGGCGACTTCAACGGCTGGGACCCGCAGGGGCGTCGCATGACCGATCCCGACGGCGACGGCACCTTCGAGACCGTCCTGCCGCTCGAAGTCGGCCGCGAGTACCTCTACAAGTTCGTCATCGACGGCACCTGGACCACCGACGAGTCGGCGACCGCCTTCGCCGACGACGGCTTCGGCGGACAGAACAGCATCGTCGACGTGAAGGCCGGCGACGGGATCCTGGACGCCGGCGCCGAGGGCTCGATGACCGAGCCGATCGAGACCGGCGCGGCCACGCCCGCGACGGGCGGCGAGGCCACCGAGGGTCTGCGCAGCGTGAACTTCGAGTTCCAGCCCGTGATCAGCGGCGTGAGCGAAGTCGCGCTCGCCGGCACCTTCAACGACTGGAACGTGGGTGCCACGCCCATGACCGATCCCGACGGCAACGGGATCTACGAGGCCACGCTGCTGCTCGCGCCGGGCACCTACCAGTACAAGTACGTGGTCGACGGCAACTGGGTCACCGACGAGCAGGCCGACGACTTCGCCGACGACGGCTTCGGCGGCCGCAACAGCATCATCCACGTCGACGACCGCTACGCGACCATCGAGGTCGAGGTCGGCGACGGCGAGTTCTACCTCGAGGGCCTCGACGTCGCCGTCGACTACGGCACCGTGAACGAGGTCGAACCCGGCGAGGTGATCTTCCGCACCCGTGCCTATCTGGACGACGTCGAGCGCGTGGAGCTGCTCGTGCGCGAGCCGGGCGAGGACCCGGTCCGTCATCCGATGACGCTGGACGTGAAGGACCCCGTGTTCGCCACCTACGAGACCACGGTCTCGCTCGAAGAACCGGCCGAGGGCTGCCACTTCACCTTCGCCTACCACGACGGCGGCGAGACGCGTTACGCCCTCGCCGGCGGCGGTTTCGCCGACGAAGTCCCCGTCGACAGCGCCTGGCCCCTGTACGACCACGAGGTGCTCCCGCCCTTCCGGATCCCGTCGTGGGCGCAGCGGGCGGTCTACTACCAGATCTTCCCCGAGCGCTTCCGCAACGGCAGCGAGGCCAACGATCCGGACTTCAGCGAGCCCTACTACGAGGGCCGCACCGAGCTGCCGCCGAGCGGCAAGACCAACGGCGAGTACTTCCACTTCGTCGAGGACTGGAACGACGTCGCGGGCCTGGCCCGCAGCCCCTACCGGACCGACGGCAAGCCCGACTACTACTCGTTCTACGGCGGCGACATCGTCGGCGTGCACGAGAAGCTCGACCACCTGGCCGAGCTCGGCGTCACCGTGATCTACTTCAACCCGGTCACCGACGCGCGCAGCAACCACCGCTACGACCCCTGCGACTACAACGCCCTCGATCCGCACCTGGCCACCGAAGAAGAGTTCCGGGCCTTCACCGCCGACGCGCTGGACAAGGGCATCCGCGTGATCGTCGACATGGCCTACAACCATACCGGCGACTGCCACTTCGCCTTCCAGGACGTGGTCGAGAACGGACGGCAGAGCGAGTACTGGGACTGGTACGAATTCAAGAAGGAGATGCCGACCTGGCCGCTGCCTCCCGGTGAGGAGGCCATCGACTACTACGACTGCTGGTGGGGCTTCGGCCTGCACCCGAACCTGAACTTCGACCTCGCACGGCCCAACGCCCAGGAGATGAGCGCGGCCAGCATCGACGAGGCACGGGTGAACTGGCCGGTGGTGAACCACCTGCTCGACTCCGTCGACTACTGGATGGGCGACCTGGGGGTGAGCGGCTTCCGTCTGGACGTGCCGAACGAGGTGCCGTTCTGGTTCTGGGAGCTGTTCCGCGAGCGCTGCCGCGAGGTGAAGCCCGAGCACGTGCTGATCGGTGAGATCTGGGGCGACGCGGGCAGCTGGATCCATCCCGACGTCTTCGACGCGGTGATGAACTACAAGTACTTCAAGGATCCCGTCGTCAAGTGGATCGGTCAGAAGGAGGGCAACGCGGCGGTGTTCGACCGCGAGCTCGCGCCAGGGCGCACGCGTTATCCGCTGCAGGCCGTGCGCTCGCAGATGAACCTGATCGACAGCCACGACACGGCCCGCTTCCTGCGGATCTCGGGCGGCGACCCGCGCCGTCTGCAGCTGGCGGCGACCTTCGCCATGACCTACGTCGGCTCGCCACACGTCTACTACGGCAACGAGGTCGCCCTCGACGGCGGCCGCGATCCCGACTGCCGGCGGACCTTCCCGTGGGACCAGATCGACGCCCCGGCCCGCGCCTCGACGCTCGAGCACTTCCGCACGGTGACGAACCTGCGGCACGAGTACGCCGACGCGCTCAAGCTTGG
>DATFKK010000200.1 GCA_035268685.1 Candidatus Krumholzibacteriia bacterium
AACTACCGCTACGTGGGCCGGCTGGTCCTGGAGTTCGATGCGAGTGGTGACGTGGTCGGTGTCGACCCCACCTCGGGTCCGGTGCGCGTGGTCGGGACGACCTTCGCCGACGGCGTGACCCCCGACGTGACTGCCGACACGACCATCGAACAACCGGTACAAGCGGCTCTCGACGCACTCGCCGGCAACGTGATCGCCCAGAGCGAGGTGGACCTCGACGGGCAGCGCAACAGCGTCCGCTTCTTCGAGACGAACCAGGGCAATCTGGTGGCCGACGCGCTGCGCTGGGTCGCCACCCGCCAGGCGGCGGACTTCGGCGTCCCGGCTCCCGATGTCGCCCTGCAGAACGGCGGCGGTATGCGCGACGATCGGATTCTCCCGGCCGGTCCGGTCACCGAGTTGAACACCTTCGACATCCTGCCCTTCTCGAACTTCGTCACGATCACGCCGAACGTGAGCCGGGCGCAGTTCAAGGAGATCATGGAGAACTGCGTGTCGCGTGCGCTGCCGGCCGACGGTGGCTCCGGCACCGGCCGCTTCGCCCAGGTCTCGGGCATGAGCTTCCTGTGGGACGTGACCGGCACCGCTCAACAGATCGACCCGGTCACGGGCACCATCACGACGCCGGGAACCCGGATCGTCGAGATCACCCTGGACGACGGCACCCTGATCGTGGCGGGTGGTGAGGTCGTGGCCGGCCCCGACCTGAGCGTGACCACCGTGAACTTCCTGGCCAACGGCGGTGACCCATACCCGCATCTGAGCAACTTCACCCGACTCGCTGCCACCTATCAGTCGGCGCTGCAGCAGTACCTGAGCTCGTCCGAGGGCCTGAGCGGACTCGTGACCGCCGGTGGGTACCCCGAGGGCGGTGAGGGCAGGATCACGCGATTCGATCCCGTCAGCATCGCCGACGGCGAGGACCAGGTCGTTCCGGTGAGTCGGACCCTTGCTCTGGAGCAGAACGCGCCGAACCCGTTCAACCCGCTCACGAACATCGCCTTCTCACTGCCGAAGGCCCAATCCGTGCGTCTGTCGATCTTCGACACGCGCGGACGTCTGGTGAACACGCTGGTGAACGGCACGGTCGAAGCCGGTGACCACACGGTGGTGTGGAACGGCGTCGATCGGAACGGCCGGACCGCGGCGTCGGGGCAGTACTTCTACGTGCTGAGCACCGACAACCGTCGACTGTCGCGAAGCATGCTCCTGCTGAAGTAGATCCCCCGTCGTGCCTCGCGACGACGGCAGGAGGGGGACCCGGCCGGGTCCCCCTTCGTCGTCGCCGGCCGGACGCCGACTAGAACCGTGCCGTCGTCTGCAGGTACAGGCTGAACGCCGCGTCGAGCTCCGCGGCCTCGGCCGCGGGATCGAAGTCCGGGTCGTAGGCCGGGTCGCCGAGTCGCCGCAGGATCTCGTTGGCCGCCTGGGCCGCCGACTGCTCCTGCCAGTCCCCAGGAATCCAATAGGCCAGTTCCAGCGAGAAGCTCAGCGACTCGTCGACCTCGAAACGGGCGGTCGCGTCGATCTCGCTGCCGAGGGTCGAGTTGAAGGACTCGTTGCCACGGTAGAAGACCGGACCCGCGTCGCGGACGTCGGCGAACACGCGGCGGGCACCGTACAGCGGACCGTCGACCGTGTACCAGGCATCGACCTCCTCGACCACGCCGAACCAGTGGTAGTCGAGCCACAGGGTCCAGCCGTTCCCGGCGTCCACGCCGGCGCGGCCGCGCACACCCAGCACGTTCGACCATCCGACCAGGTCCATCGCGCCGAGCGGATCGTGGCGCCGGGGGAAGAGCGGGACGTAACCCGAGATCTCGTCGTCTTTGCGATCGTCGTCGCCCGAGGCGAAATCCACCTGCAGTCCGAGCCAGCTCTCGACCTCGCCGTCGGAGGGCAGGACGTAGTCCACGCCGGCGTAGGCCGCATAGCCGGCGTGGTCACGAGCCACGACCTCTCCGTCGGCCAGTGTCTTCGGGGCATCTCCGAACTGGACCGCGCCCTCGCCGTAGACCGTGACCCGTTCGTCCGCGTACTCGAAGCGCGCCCCCGTGGTGAAGAGATTCGCGGTGTTGTTCTCGTCGACGAGGACACGCGTCTCGGGATCGAAGAGGTCGCCGGCATCGCGGTACACGTCGAGCACGTAGACCTCGACGTCGAGCTCTTCGCTCGGTTCGTACTGCAGGTAGGCACCGAACAGAGCGCTCTCGACTCCACCGGCCGTGACGGCGGCACCACTGTTGATCGACGACACCCCACCGGTCTCGCGGAGCTTCATGGCGAAGAGGTCGAAGAAGCCGAAGTCCTCGATGTCGTAGAGCATGCGCACCCCGTCGAAGCTGCGGCCGACCTCGTCCCACTGGTTCGCCGCGATCTGCCGCCCGCGGCCGTAGCTCATCTCCTGACGGCCGATACGCAGCGACAGCGGTGAATCGTAGACGTCCTCGACGTTCAGATAGCCCTGGTGCAGATCGACCTGCTCGAGCGAGACCCGCGTCCCGGCCGGCTCGCCGAAGGCGCGGGTGTCCTGGAACTGCACGTAGGCCGAAGCGTGGTCGCCGGCCACGAAGCGCATGCCGACGCGGGTGCGGAGCGTGGCGAAGTTGTCGGCGTCGTCGGCGTCGCTGTCGAAGTCGCCGTTCAGGAAGACGGACTGGCGGGCACGGATCTCGCCGTCGAACTCGGGTTCGGCCGCCGGCGCATCCGACGACACGACGGCGACGACAGCGAGTGCCGCGGCCACGGGGGCGATCGGGCGTCTCATGGGGACTCCTCCCTGGAGCGGATTCCTGACCCGCGACGAGCCCGACGAGCCCACCGCGAGGCCCTGCACGCCACGTTCTAGCGCGCCCACGCCTTCGCCGCACGCGAAATCCTCGCCTCCTCGGAAGAGCAGTTCACGAGTTCACAATGGATAATCGGATGATCTTGTCTACTTTGATCCCGTTCCCCCGATTCGCTCTCGGAGCCGAGCCATGCGCATTCCCCACCCGATCCTCGCCTTCGGTCGCCGCGCGACCGACCGCCGCGGTCGCCTCGGGACCGCCCTGTTCTCCCGGCGCGTGGTCCAGGCGGGCTTCGCCCTGACGACGATCCTGATCGGGGTCCAGTTCACGCGCTTCGTCCTGGCAGCCCAGAGCGCGCGCCTCCCGCTGCCGGAACGCCCGCCGGGCGTCGAGGCCTTCCTGCCGATCAGCGGTCTCATGGGCCTGCGCGACTGGATCCACCAGGGTGAGCTCAACGCCATCCATCCGGCCGCGACGATCATCATCCTGCTGGCGATCGGCGTGTCGTGGCTGCTGCGGAAGTCCTTCTGTTCGTGGATCTGTCCGGTGGGACTGCTGTCCGAGGCACTGGCCGCGCTCGGCCGGAGGATCTACGGTCGCAACCCGCGCCCCTGGCGTCCCGTCGACTTCGTGCTGCGCAGCCTGAAGTATCTTCTCCTGGGTTTCTTCCTGTACGCGATCCTGACCATGCACGAGGTCGCCCTGCGCGTGTTCCTCGAGTCGCCCTACAATCGCGTGGCCGACGTGAAGATGGGGCTGTTCTTCGTGCGGGCGGGATCGGTCACCGTGGTGGTGATGGCCATTCTCGTCCTGGCCTCCACGTTCTGGACGGGCACGTGGTGCCGTTACCTGTGCCCCTACGGCGCGCTGCTCGGTCTGTTCTCGCGGCTGTCGCCCGCGGCGGTCGTCCGCGACGCCTCGACCTGCATCGACTGCCGAGGCTGCGATCGTGTGTGCATGGCGCAACTGAACGTGTCGAAGGTCGACACCGTCCACAGCCCCGAATGCACCGGCTGTCTCGACTGTGTGGCTGCATGCCCGGTCGACGACTGTCTGAAGGTCGAGGTCGCGCGTCGGCCGCTGCGACCCCTGTGGGTCGGCATGGCCGTGGTCGTCGTCTTCGCGGGCGGCGTGCTCCTGGCCCGCGCCACCGGGACATGGCAGAACGCGATCGACGACGTGGAGTACGTCGAGCGTATCCGCGCGATCGACGATCCTCAGTACGGGCACCCCGGTGCCACTGGCATCCAATCGCGCGCACGCGAGTCCGGGCGGGCCCGCCGCACACGCTGAATCGTTCCTCTCACCGGAACGGCTCCGAGGAATACGCGTGGATCGACCACGCCGGCCTTGACGAGGGTCCTCCCCGGTCGGCTATGGTCGTTGCTCGTCCGCTCCCCGTTTCCCCTGAGCGCGGTCGTCCGATGCCCATCCGATTCCGCTACGACACGGAGCGTGATGTGCTCCTGCAGGTCGCCGAGGGCAGCATCGCGCTGTCCGACGTCGACGATCTCCGCGCAGCCCGCCACGAGGCCGGCGTTCCGTCGACCATCGGACACTGCCTGATCGACTTCCGCGGTATCGAACTCGAGGTCGCACCGCGCGACCTGCGGGCACTGGGCGAAGACGGTCCTCCGATCCAGCCGCCCGCTCGACGGACCGCGGTCCTGGCCGACGAAGCCCGCGTGACCGCCATGACGCTCATGTGGAAGGGAATGCAGTCACCGGACCACGCCGTCGAGGTGTTCAGTACCCTGGGCGCCGCCTACCGCTGGCTCGGCGTGGAACCCCGCGACGACGACCTGGCGTTCTGATTCCCGGTCAGCGCGCGAAGACCATGCGGCCCTGCCGGAGGCGTTCATCGTGGGACCACGTCGCGCGTGGCGCGATCTCCACCGGCACCCGATCGGCATCGGACAGCAGTCGACGGCTGGAGTCCTCCACCACCCGCCACGGCCGGGCCGCGTCGGCGTAGACCGAAAGGAACACGTGGTCCTGGTCGAGCAGCGCCTGGTTGTCGAACTCGACGACCAGCCGGTCCGAATCCACCGGAACGGTCGCCCCGACGCCGTACACGAAACGCGTCTCGTTGCCGCGCCCGTTGTTGGGCAGGGGAAGTGGTGTGAGCTCGGCCGGGAGCGGATCGCCGTTGACCCGCACCCGGAGCGCCTCGGCGAGCGCGGCCCACTGGGCCTGGCGGAACCGCACGTCCTGATCTGCCGCGGCCCGGCGATCGTCGGCGAAGTGGGCGCGGAACTCCTTCGCCACGATCGGGGTCGGACGTTCGGTCCACAGCACCACGGACAGCGAATCGCCCTCGACCGTGACCGAGGTCAACACGAGTTGATGCGGGGTGGCGCTCCGGTGGGCCGGCGACGGACCGGCCAGTCCCACGAGAACGGCAGCCAGGAGACTAGCCAAGGCCAACGGCTTCGGCATCGCGATCACTCAACCACCCCCCATCGCTACGCTGCTTCACGGTCTCGTCGCGGCGCCAGGAACGTTCGCAGCGCGGTTCGTCGCGTAGGTCGATCACCTTCACCACCGCGTCGTCGTCGGTGAGGGTCACACGCGAGGCACCGAACAGGTCGACCAGGTCCTCCCGGAAGCGGACGAGCGTACCATCGGGATCACCCACGACCACACCGGCGTCGAGTGGGTTCTCGATCCCGCCGTCCTTCGCTTCCTCCAGTGCCTTGCGGACACGATCGCGGGCCTCGATCACCCGTGGCCAGGCCGCGTCGGCCTCGGCGTCGAGTCCACCGAAGGTCTGCAATTGTACACAGGCGTCCTCGTCGCCGGTGAAGTCGCGCCAGGCCTCGTCGCCGGTGTGCGGCAGGATCGGCGCGAGCAGTGTGATCAGCGTGCCCGCGATCTGATGGATGGTCGCCTGGGTCAGGCGCCGACGGGGGGCGTCGGCCCGATCGCAGTACAGGCGGTCCTTCACCGCGTCGAGGTAGACCGCGCTCAGCGTGTCGTTGCAGAAGTCGTAGAGCAGGGTGTGCGCCGCGCGGAAGTCGTAGTCGCGGTAGGCACCGACCACGCGATCGCGCAATTCGCTGGTACGCCACAGAGCCCAGCGGTCGAGTGACGTCGACGGCAACGTATCGAGCGCGGGTGCGGAGGACGGATCGAAGTCGACCAGGTTGCCGAGGAGGAAGCGCAGCGTGTTGCGGACCTTCCGGTAGGTCTCCCCCGCGGTCTCGAAGTAGCTGCGGTCGACCTTGATGTCGCCCTCGAAAGCCAGCGAGCTCACCCACCATCGCAGGACATCGGCCCCGAAGTCCTTCAACAGGTCGTTCACGTCGAGCGTGTTCCCCAGGCTCTTGCTCATCTTCCGGCCGTCCTTGTCCACGATGAAGCCGTGGGTGAGGACGGTGGTGAAGGGCGCCTGCCCGGTCGCGCCGAGTCCCGGCAGGAGCGAGAGCTGGAACCAGCCACGGTGCTGGTCGCTGCCCTCCAGGTAGAGATCCACGGGAAAGCCGCGATCCTTGTTGCGCATCACCGCGTGCCACGACGAGCCCGACTCGAACCACACGTCGAAGATGTCGTACATCTTCTCGAGCGAGGCGACGTCGAGGTCGTCGGGAGCATCGGGGTCCTGCCGTGGATCGTAGTCGGCCAGCAGGTGCGCCGGGTCCTTCGTGAACCACACGTCACTGCCCTCGCGGCCGAAGACCGAGGCCACGGCACGCACCGACGCGGTGGTCAACAGCACGTCGCCGTCCGGCCGGCGGAAGGCGGGGATCGGCAGCCCCCACGCGCGCTGACGTGAGATGCACCAGTCGGGCCGCGACTCGAGCATGCCGGCCATGCGGTTGCGTCCCCAGGCCGGAACGAAGTGGATGTTCGAGGTGGCGGCCTCCTGGGCCATCGCACGCAGACTGCGGTCCTCGCGCCGCGTGGGCTGGTCGACCGCGACGAACCACTGCTCGGTGCAGCGGAAGATCACCGGCGTCTTCGAACGCCAGTCGTGCGGATAGCTGTGCCAGAAGCGGTGGTCGTGGAGCATGTGGCCCGACTCGCGCAGGTGGGCGATGATCATGTCGTTGGCATCCCACACCGACACCCCGCGCAGCCACTCCGGCACGGTGTCGTCGTAGGTACCGTCGTCGCGGACCGGCGAGTAGGGCTCGACGCCTTCGCGGCGCCCCGTCTCGAAGTCCTCCTGCCCGTGTCCGGGTGCGGTGTGCACCAGGCCCGTGCCGTCTTCCAGCGTGACGTAGTCGGCCTCGACCACGCGGCCGGTGCGATCGCAGAAGGGGTACCGGTAGTCGAGCCCGACGAGGTCGCGGCCGTGTGCGGTGGCCAGTTCCTCGACTTCGTCGGCGCCAATGGTCTCGGCAACGGTCTCCACCAGCTCGGCCGCGATCACGTGCTGCTTGCCGTTCATCCGCACGAGGCGGTACTCGAACTCGGGGTGCACCGCGATCATCAGGTTGGCCGGAAGCGTCCACGGCGTGGTGGTCCAGATCACGAAGCCCACCGATTCGGCGTCCTCCCGGCCGAAGGCGCGTGCCACGGCGGCCGGATCGGCGGCGTCGAAGTCGACGTAGATCGACGGATCCTCGCGGTCGTGGTACTCGAGCTCGGCCTCGGCCAGTGCGGTGCGGTTGGCGATCGACCAGTGCACCGGCTTCAGCGCCCGGTACACCACGCCCTGCTCGACCAGATCGGCGAAGACGTCGAGCACCGACTGTTCGTAGTCGGGTGTCATGGTCAGGTAGGGATCGTCGTAGTCGGCCATGGTGAGCAGCCGCTTCATCTGCTCGGCCTGCAGCTTCTGGAACTTCTCGGCGTAGGCGGCCGACGAGCGACGGATCGCCATGCGCTGGGTGTCGGGTTCGAGATCCTTGATCTTGTCGATCTTGCCGCTGTCGACCATCTCCTGCAGCACGCGGTGCTCGATCGGCAGACCGTGACAGTCCCAGCCGGGCACGAAGGGGCAGCTCTCACCCATCAGCGTGCGACTGCGCACCACGAAGTCCTTCAGCACCTTGTTCAACAGGTGCCCCACGTGGATGTCCCCGTTGGCATAGGGTGGGCCGTCGTGGAACACGAAGCGCGGGGCGGCCGCCCGGGCCCGCTGCACCTCGTGGTACAGGTCCCGCGCCTCCCAGCGCTTGCGGCTCTGAGGCTCGTTCTGGGCCAGGTTCGCCCGCATCGGAAAACCGGTCTTCGGAAGGTTCAGCGACTTCTTGTAGACCTTCTGGCGTTCCTTGACGGCCGGGTCGACGTCCTGCTTGCTCATATGTCTTTCCTTCGCGCTCAGCGCTTCGCGATCACGTTGACCAGCTTGGGCGTTCCGTCGTTCTTCTGCCGCACGACGATGAAACGGTCGTCGAGCGTGACCTCGAAGTTCGTCCCCGCCATTTCCTCGACCACGAGCGGGCGCAGGACCTCGTCGCTCGCATCGCGTGGCGCGGGGACCTGACCGCGCTTCTTGCCGTTGACCTGGATCACCACGTCGACCGTGCTCTCCTCGAGCAGCGACTCGTCGTATCCGGGCCAGGGCTCGTGCGCGAGCGTGGTGTCGTGGCCCAGGCGGCGCCACAGCTCCTCGGCCAGGTGCGGGGCCAACGGGGCGAGCAGCAGGGTGTAGGTCTCGGCCGATCGACGGCCGAGCGGCTCTCCGCTGATCTCGTTCAGGCACTCCATGAGCTTGGCGATGGCCGTGTTGAAGCTCAGGGCCTCGAGATCTTCGGCCACCACCTTCGTCGTGCGGTGGACGGCCTTGGTGACCGCGACCGGCTCGTCGTCGGCGAATCCCCGCGTGCCTTCATCGACGTTGTCGGTGATCAGCATCCAGCTCCGCCGCAGGAAGCGGTGGATCCCGCTGATCGCCTTCGGGTCCCAGAAACGCTCCTTGTCGAGCGGGCCCATGAACATCAGGTACAGGCGCAACGTGTCGGCACCGTACTCCTCGATCACGTCGTCGGGTGTGATCACGTTGCGAAGCGACTTGCTCATCTTGGCCGTGATCCGCTCGACCGGTTCGCCGGTCGCCGTCCGCACGGCCGTACCGTCGTCCTGCTCGGTGACCTCGTCGATCGGCACCAGGGCCCCACGCGCGTCCTTGTAGGCCGGTGCGGCGAGCATGCCCTGATTGTACAGGCGCCGGAAGGGCTCAGGCGTGCTCACGTGGCCGAGGTCGTACAGCACCTTGTGCCAGAACCGCGCGTACAGCAGATGCAGGACGGCGTGTTCGGCACCGCCGACGTACAGGTCGACGGGCATCCACGCCCGCTCGAGCTCGGGATCGCAGAAGCGTTCGTCGTCGTGCGGATCGATGAAGCGCAGGTAGTACCAGCACGACCCCGCCCACTGCGGCATGGTGTTGGTCTCGCGCCGGCCGCGACGGCCGTTCTCGTCGACCACCTCGAGCCAGTCCTCCGCGCGCGCCAAGGGCGACTCCCCCGACTCGCTGGGCTTGTATTCCTCGACCTCGGGCAGGACCAGCGGCAGCTCGTCTTCGCTCAGCGTGGTCACGGACCCGTCCTCCCAGTGGATCACCGGGAAGGGCTCGCCCCAGTAGCGCTGCCGCGAGAACAGCCAGTCGCGGAAGCGGTAGTTGGTGACCCGCCGGCCGGCGCCACGCTCGGCCAGCCAGTCGGTGATCCGCCACTTGGCGTCGTCGTTCGACACGCCCGCGAGTCGGAGTTCGTGCATGACCTCGTCGTCGCGGGGCAGCATGACACCGGGGCCGGTGTAGCACAGGTCTCCGGCCTCGATCTGCTTCACCGTCTCGGGATCGGCATCGACGGGACGGACCACCGGCACGATGTCGAGGTGGTAGTTGCGAGCGAAGACGAAGTCACGGTCGTCGTGCGCCGGCACGCCCATGACCGCGCCGGTGCCGTAGCTCATGAGCACGTAGTCGCCCACGTACAGCGGCACGCGGCGTCCGTTGACCGGATTGACGACCTCCGCGCCGGTGGACACGCCCGTCTTCTCGCGGTTCTCGATCGTCCGATCGAGGTCGCTCATGGTGCGGGCCTTCTCGCGGTAGGCCTCCACCGCCTCGCGCTGGGCATCGGTCGTCAGTTCGTCGACCAGCGGATGCTCGGGACTGACCACGAAGAAGGTGCAGCCGAAGAGGGTGTCGGGACGCGTGGTGAAGCAGGTGAGCGACGCGTCGTGGTCGGCCACGGCGAAGGTGATCTCGGCGCCGTGCCGCTTGCCGATCCAGTTGCGCTGCATCTCCTTGATCGACTCGGGCCAATCGACGGTCTCGAGGTCGTCGAGGAGGCGCTCGGCGTACTCGGTGATCCGCAGCATCCACTGCTTCATCGGTTTGCGCTCGACGGGGTGCCCGCCGCGCTCGCTGCGGCCGTCGATCACCTCTTCGTTGGCCAGCACCGTGCCCAGGGCCGGGCACCAGTTCACGTCGGCCTCGGTGTAGTAGGCGAAGCGGTGCGCGTCGACGTACTCGCGCACGGCGGATTCGCCCCGGTCGCGGACCTCGTCCGGGATCGGCAGCTCGGCGATCGGCCGCGCCTTCTGCTGGTCGCGGTCGAACCAGGAGTGGTAGAGCTGCACGAAGATCCACTGCGTCCACTTGTAGTAGTCGGGATCGCAGGTCCGGACCTCTCGCGACCAGTCGTAGCTCAGGCCGAGTTGCTTCAGCTGGGCCAGGAAGCGGTCGCAGTTCTCGCCGGTGACCTTGCCCGGGTGCTCACCGGTCTTGATCGCGTGCTGCTCGGCCGGCAGGCCGAAGGCGTCGAAGCCCATCGGGTGCAGCACGCTCACGCCGCGCATGCGCTTGTAACGGCTGAACATGTCGGTGGCGGTGTAGCCGACCGGGTGCCCGACGTGCAGCCCCGACCCCGAAGGGTAGGGGAACATGTCGAGGCAATAGAGCTTGTCGCCCTGGGGCAGGCGCGGTGTGGAGAAGACGGCCTCGTCCTCCCAGAAGCGCTGCCAGCGGGGTTCGATCTCCCGGGGTGCGTACTCGGCCACGGGGGCCTCCTGGCGGGTCGCGGACGCGGTTCCGGCGGGGTGCGGCGCCCGAGACGGCGCCGGCCCGGACCGACGATGGAACTCGGGAAGATAGCACGGAAAGCGGCCGTTCCCACCCCGCGTCCGGCCCGATCCGGTGTAGACTGGAAGGCACTGCCCCCTTCCTCCGTTCCGTCATGCTGCGCTGCCTGCTCCTCACCGCCGCCCTCCTGTCGAGCCCGGCCTCCGGCCGGACTCCGCCGATCGCCGACGCGCCGCTGGGTGTGGCCGGATTCGTGGGTCAGGCGACCCAGGGACCGGTCGACGAGCCCGTGCTGATCACCTCGGCGAGCGACTTCGACCTGACCTTCGGCACCTCGACGACGGGGCTGGCGAATCCGTACCTGCGCGCCTCGGTCGCGGCCTTCTTCCTCGAGGGTGGAACGCGGGCCTGGGTGGTCCGCGCCGCCGACACCACCGAGGCGGCCCTGATCGGCATCGACGGGCGCATTCCCGGCGCCCGGACGGGATTGGCCGCATTGCTGGACGTCGACGAGATCTCGATCGTGGCCGTCCCCGGAGCGACGTCGCCGGCCGTGCAGACCGCCATGATCGCCCACTGCGAGACCGCGGGTGATCGTCTCGCCATCCTCGATCCCGTGCCCGGGGCCGACGTGGGCACCGTCCTCGCCCAGCGGGCCGGGCTCGGCTCGGACGAGGGCTTCGCCGCGCTCTACCACCCCTGGATCGTGGCCGCACCGCTCGACGAGGAGCAGACCCTGCCGCCGAGCGGCTTCGTGGCCGGGATCCACGCCGCGACCAGCCCGCATCGATCGCCCGTCGGGCCCATCACCACGGCCGTCGACGTCGCGACGCCGCTGACCAGCGCGGACACCGAACTCCTCAACCCCGAGGGCGTGAACTCGATCCGTTTCTTCTCCGGAGACGGCGTCCGCGTGTGGGGCGCCCGAACGATCGCCGATTCGCCGGAGTGGATCTACGTGTCGGTGCGACGCACCGCCCTGCACCTGCACGAATCCGTGGTCGAGGGCACGACGTGGGTCATCGACGAACCGAACGATCCGGTCCTGTGGAGCACCCTGGAGACGACGATCGACGTCTACCTCGAGACGAAGTGGCGTGAGGGCTGGTTCCGTGGTGCCACGCCCGACGAGTCCTGGTTCGCGAAGGTCGACGGCGAGACCATGAACCAGCAGGACCTGCTCGCCGGCCGCACGGTGGCACTGTACGGATTCGCGCACCTCCGGCCGGCCGAATTCATGGTCGAGCAGGTGGTGCACCAGCGCTCGACCACGACCGCGGCTCCCTCCGGCGCGCGCGCGCGGCCCCGCCTGCTGCCCGCCAGCCCGAATCCCTTCAACCCGCGCACGACGATCGCCTTCGAGCTGCCGCGCACCGGCCGCGTGGAGCTGAGCGTGCACGACGCCGCCGGACGGCGGGTGCGCGCGCTCCGGCGCGGCGTCTTCGTCCCGGCGGGCCGGCACTCCGTCACCTGGGACGGCCGCGACGACACCGGCACCGCCGTGGCGTCGGGGGTCTACCACGTCCGGCTCGAGGCCGGCGGCCGGGTCGAGGCACGGCGGGTGACGCTGAGCAAGTGACGCACACGCGAAGGGATCGGTGCACGAAGACCGTGGGCCTCCTGGGTCGCCCTGATCCTCCGGGAACGGAGGGTCACCGGGATCCGGGCTGCGCGTGCACGTTCGGCTCGTACGCCAGTAGATCGAGTTCGAGGTAGACGAACTCGCCCTCGTCGGGATGCCAGCGCCCCTCGCCCCTGCCGATCACCCGACGCGGCCCCACACGGACGTAGTCGCCCACCGGAGTCGACCAGGGCGTGGGCTCGAGCCCGGTGTCGGTGGATCGGGCGCGGTCGTCCGAGACGAAGTCGACGAGCTCGCCGTCCGAGCCGAAGACCAGCGTCGCCCCGACGGTGTGTCCGCCGGCGGTGAAGCGGGCGTGCACGGTGTGGGCGTCGATCGTGCGCCACTCGATCCCGGGGTCGAGCAGTGCCGTCGGCGCGAGCAGGCACAGATCGTTGAAGACGGTGACCGTCTCGGCGCGGCCGAGGTCCTCGCCACGCTGCTGGACGAGCGGAACCATCGACAGGAGACGGACGTCCATGCGCGCGCGGCCGCGGTCGTAGACGTGCAGCACGTCGACGGGCAGACCCGTGCGGCGCGCGTCCATCAGGAACAGGCGCGCCGGTTCGTCGGTGAACAGGTACTGCTCGGCCTGGAAGGGCATCCACGCCTCGTCGGGCGCCGAGCGGATCCGCCCGCTCCAGCGCACGCGCACCGATTCGACGCGCGGTTCGCCCACCGCACCCGTCGCCCGCAGATAGCGCTGCACCGGAGGCGGCACCGATTCCAGGTCGTCCTCCGTCACGTCGGCCGGCACGGTCGCACCCGGTTCCAGCCGTTCCCGGACCGCCGCCCGGTACTCGGCGGCCAGGCTCCAGGGGCCCTGCGACGCCAGGCCGTGCACGGCCAGCAGCAGCACGAAGAGGTTGGCCAGCGTGCCGAAGCGGGCATCGGACCACGACGTCACGATCACGACCTGCGACACCACGACCGCGCCGAAGGCGAGCATCCACCAAACACCGGGAGCCGCGACGAACGCGGCGGCGGTGACGAGCATCGACACCGCGGCGGCCAACCACAACAGGCCGACGGGCCGTGCGATCGGGATCCGCAGCTCGGGCATCTCGGCCAGGCCGAAGGCCTTGGCGAACCCCAGGAGATGGATCAGCCCGTGCACCACGATCGGGATCGCCAGGATCCATCGCACGGGCTCAGTCCTCCTCGCCGGCGTCGTCCACCCACTCGGGCCGGCTCCCGTCCTCTGCGATCCACCGATCGAGCGCATCGTTGGTCGCGTGGTAGCCGAGTTCGATCGCCTCCTCGAGGCGATGCATGTCCTCGACACCGAACTCCACGTCGAGCTCCGGGCGCACCAGCATCTCGGGCGGATCCATCGCCAGACGGGTGTCGGTGATCAGGCGCTGGGGGATGTCGAAGGACTTCATGAACAGTTCCACGGTCAACGTGCGGAACTCGCGCCGGCTGATCCGCTTGATCGCCTCGACGAAACCGTGGTCGCGATCGAAGTCCAGTCGACGATCGTGCGGGGCGGCCACGTCGACGGCGACGATCGGGGCGAGGGACATGGTACGCACCACGTCGATCGGCAGGTTGTTCAGGATCCCGCCATCGATCAGCACCCGATCCATGTGTTCGACCGGGCTGAGGATTCCCGGCAGCGCGCTGGTCGCCTGCAGAGCCGGGACCAACGGACCGGTACCCAGGATCACCAGGGAGCCGCGCTGGACGTCGACCGTCGTGACCTTCAACGGCACCCCGAGCGCCTCGAAGTCCTCACGGACGTGCTCGGCCAGCACCCGGCCGATGCCCTTGCCTCCGACCAGCCCCCCGCGGGCGCCGAAATCGAGCAGGTCGTGGAAGTGCGTGCCGCGAACGATGTCCGCGATGTCCGCCGACGTCTGGTCCGAACCGATCAATGCGCCGATGATCCCCCCCATGGAGCACCCGGCGATCGCCTCGACGGCGATGCCCCGTTCCTCGAGGGCGCGCAGCACGCCGATGTGCGCGAGGCCACGGGCCCCACCGCCTCCGAGGGCGAGGGCGACCGACGACGGATTGGTGTCGGATTCCCTGGTCATCGCGCGGTCCTCCGCAGACCCGGCTCGAGCAACGAGCTGTACAGTTCCTCGTAACGATCGAGCATGACCGACAGGCCGAAGCGCTCCTCGACCAGACGGCGGCCCTCGGCACCCAGGCGCGCGCGCCGGTCGGGCTCGGCCAGCAGACCTGCGATCCGGTCGGCCAGCGCATCGACGTCGCCGACCCCGACCAGATGACCGTTCACCTCGTCCTGCACGATCTCCGGATTGCCACCCGTGCGCGTGCAGACCACCGGCTTGCCCGCGCGCAGGTACTCGATGATGGCGTTCGAGAAGCCCTCGGACTCCGAACACAAGACCCCGACGTCGAAGTCCGCGATCAGGTCTTCGGCGTCGCTGCGGCCACCGAAGAAGACGACGTGCTCGGCAACGCCGAGCGACTCGGCGAGCGCACGGTACCGCGAGGCGTCCCCGGCGCCGACCAGGTGAAGTCTCGTTCGGGGCACGCGCTCCCGCACGCGGGGCAGTGCACGGATGGCATCCTCGATCCGCTTGATCGGCCGCAGGTTGGCCACGATTCCGTAGACGGGCGGCGAGTCGGCATCGGCGTTCGCCACCGGCACCGGCACTGGTCGCTCCGCGTAGCCGTTGTAGATCACGTGGATGCGGTCGGCCGGGATCTTCTCGATCCGTCGTGTCACCTCGGCCACGGCCTGGCTGTTGCACACGGCGGCGTCGACGAAGCGGCCGGTGACCGGCAGCACGGTGCGATGGGCGGGAGTGTACCAGAAGCCCATGTCGCGCCGGGAGATCACCACCCGATGGCCGGCCGATCGCAGCATCGGCGGAGCCAGAACGCTGGCATCGTTGAAGACGGCCTGGACCACGCGGACTCCACGCTCCCGGAGCCCGATGCCGAACGATCGGACGCGCCGCCAGCTGCGCGGGTCGGCGATGCTCCCGACCCCGAGGTCGGTGGTCGGAACCGGGAACGCACTGCTCCGCGTGAGATCGGACGAACGGAGAACGGCGAAGTCGACCCGCCAACCCCGGGAGGACAACCCCTCGACCAACTTGAGGACCTGCCCCTCGGTCCCCGCCCGGGCATTGACGATCTGATCCATCAACACGCAGACGCGCCGCTCACCGCTCACCCTCTCACCCTCTCGGCCGTGACACCCAGGACCTGCGCGTAGACGTCGCGGTAGGCCTCGGCCATGCGCCGTGCCGAATAGTCGGCCTCGAGCCGCGCCGTGGCCCACCGGACCCGGTCCGCGCGTTGGCCGGGCTGGTCCAGACACGCTGCGATCGTGTCGGCCATCGCGCCCTCTTCGGCGCCGTCGAGGATCGCGCCGCCGCGACCGTCGCCGAGCACCCGCGGCATCTCTCCCACCGGCGTGACGGCGAGAGGAACACCCACGGCCATGGCCTCGAGCAGAGTGATGGGAAGCCCTTCGGTGTGCGAGGGCATGCACACGAGATCGGTCCGTGCCATGACGGCCGGCACGCGGTCGGAGAATCCGGGCATGAGCACGTCATTGCCGAGACCCGAGGACGAGGCCAGCGTCGTGAGGGATGCGCGCAGCTTCCCCTCTCCGATGATCAACACGCCGATCCGCGGCCAACGGTCGCGCAATCGGGCGGCAATACGGATCAACCGGTCGAAGCCCTTCTCGGCCGACAACCGCCCGACGCCGACGAGGACGGGATCGTGGGCTTCGCAGAACCCGGCGATCTCCTCCGGAACTTCCAACGTCGCGCGACTCCGTACACGCTCGACATCGAGCCCGTTCTCGATCACGTGCGTGCGCGAAGACCGGGCCACTGTCCACGGTACCCTCGTCCGCATGGCATCGGAAACGAGGACGACCGCGTCCATGCGCGGCAGCAACAACTGGTCGGCACGCGTGTACAGCCATCCACGCGAGAACACCCGCCCGGTGATGTATCCGTGCAATGTCGCAACCAGCGGAGCCCGCCGGACCCGCCGCGGCCACATGCCGGCCAGGACGTTGAACTTGTAGCCGTGGGAATGCAGGACGTCCGTCCCGTGCTCGTGCGACCACTCGAGGATCCGTCGGGCGTCGCCGGGGTTGAAGCGCGGCTCCATGCGCCAGGCCGTCACCTCGAGACCGCGCCGACGAGCCTCTTCCTCGACCGGCTTCGGAGCTTCGTCCGGGACTCCGGCACTCAGGAGGTGCGGCTCGAGACCGCGTTCGCGCTGCTGCTCCATCAGGGTCAACAGCATCTGCTCGGCGCCGTACAGTCCACCGCTGTCCATCAGGTGCAGGACGCGCACGCTCACCTCACACCAGCACCGGAAGCTTCTTCAGCTCCGGCGGCAGACCGAGGTGGTCGCGGATGAAGCCGTCCATGGAATCGCGTGTCTGCCGGGACAGGCCGCCAGCGAGCTGTTCCATCATCGATCCCGACACGATCGCCGGGGCAAAGGCGTCGGCGACCAACTCTTGCCCCCGGCACCACGCCCACACCTGGAACTCCTCGAGCTCGGTACGTGGGGCGCGACTCAACAGGCAGTGATCCACGAGCGAACCAGCGTCGTTCGCCTCCTCGAGCCGGGCCTGACGATCATCCACGTCGAGATGCGCCAGCAGGAAGCTCCCCAGTCGCAGCATGCTCTCGTCGCTGAGTTCGTCGCCGACCTCGCGTACGCAGGGCTCGCACAGGGCGAACTCGAACAGGGACTCGCCGTCGCGCAATGCGCGTTCCACGTAGTGCAGTTGCCCCGGGCCGTCGATCCCCGCGTCACAGCGCACGCACCGGCGGTACCACCCCCCGTCGAAGGGGCGCAGCAGATCGCGGGCCGGGCCCATCGCCACGGAGCGAGCTCCGTGGCGCCGGATCCGGCCGAGCAGATCGTCGTCGGGTCGTGAGCGTTCAGGGTCGGTCAAGCGCGGACTCCTCCTCGAGCCGGATCGCGGGAACCTGCTTCTCGGCCACCAGCGCATTGAAGCGCGGAACCTCGCGGTCGATCAAGCCCGCCAGGGCGTCGAGTTCGGTGTCGATCCGGGCCTTCAGCTCTGCGTGCACGGCTCGTGCCTGATCGGTGGGCCGGAAGGGCCCGATGCTGGCACTGCGAGCCAGGGCCGCGAGCTTGTTGTTCAGGCGGATGGGGAAGTTCAGCGGGTCCTGCCGACTGCGGTTCTTCGTCTGGTACAGGGCCCGTTCGATCTCGCCCATGCGCTCGAGCAGCGGCTCGGCGGCGGCCTCCAGTTCCTCGTGGACCTCGGTTCCCGCCGCGCGCTCCAACACGCCGTTCACCTGCGCGCGCACGGCCCGGATCCGCTCGATCGCCCGGTGCGTGGTGCTCAGCTCGTCGCGCAGGGTGATCAGGAAGTCGAACTGCGCCTGCAGATCGTCCTGCGAGGCCTCGATCCGCGGATCCTTCTTCAGGGTGAAGCGCGTCTCGGTCGAGTCGTCGCCCACGACCATGCGCACGCGATACTCGCCGGGAACCGCGCGAGGGCCGCGCGTCCGGCCGGCCCACAGGATCATGCCCTCGAAGGTGTGGGCGTCGGGGTAGCGCAGGTCCCACACCAGGCGGTTGGCGCCCGGCTCGAGGGTCATGCGGTCGCGCTCCTCGTCGGCGTCGGGCGCGAAGGTGCGGATGACGTCGCCGTCGTCCTCGAGCACGCGCAGTGCCACGGCACTCGAGTCGGGTGGATCGTCGCCGAGGGCGTAGTGGATCAGCACGCCGTCGGGATGGTTCTCGCCGCTGTGGCCCAGCACCGACCAGCGGCCCCGGCCGTCCATGCGCCAGGTGTCGCGCGGGCGGAAGAGCACGTGGTCGGCCTCGGCGGTGTCGGCGTCGATCTGGTGCAACACGGTGAGGTCGTCGAGGACCCAGAACGACCGGCCCTGCGTGGCCACGACGAGGTCGTGGTCCTTCACGGCCAGATCGGTGATCGGCACGATCGGCAGGTTCAGCTGGAAGGGCTGCCACTGCTCGCCGTCGTCGAAGCTCACGTACAGGCCGGACTCGGTGCCGGCGTACAGCAGGCCCTCACGCGCGGGGTCGGCGCGGACCACGCGCGTGAAGTGCAGCGGATCGATCCCGTCGGTGATCCGCTCCCAGTTCTCGCCGTAGTCGTCGGTCCTGTACAGGTAGGGTCGGAAGTCGTCGCTCTTGTACATGGTGGCGGCCACGTAGGCCCCGCCGGCGCGGTGCGGGTCGGCCTCGATCGAGTTCACCTGGATCCACTCCGGCATGCCCTTCGGCGTGACGTCGGTCCAGGTGTCGCCGCCGTCGCGGGTGACGTGGATCAGGCCGTCGTCGCTGCCGGCCCAGATCACGCCGGGTTCGAAGACGTCCTCGGCCACCGCGAAGATCGTGCCGTAGTACTCGACGCCCGTGTTGTCCTTGGTGATCGGCCCGCCACTCGGCCCGAGCTTCGAGGGATCGTTCCGGGTGAGGTCGTCGCTGATCGGCGTCCAGGTCTGGCCCTCGTTGCGGGTGACGAACAGGCGATTGCCGGCCGCGTACAACAGCCCGGGGTCGTGACGCGAGAACAGGATCGGGAAGTTCCACTGGAAGCGTTCCTTCATCCCCTCCGCTCCGTGGCCCATGGGGTTTTCGGGCCACACGTTCACGTCGCGGATCTCGCCGGTGCGGTGGTCGAGACGCGTGAGGTAGCCGCCGTAGCTGCCGCCGTAGACGATGGCGTCTTTCTTCGGGTCGGGCGCGAGCCAGCCGCTCTCGCCGCCGGCCGTGGGCTCCCAGTCGTACTCGCTGATCCCGCCGCCGTCGGTGCGATGTCGGATGCGGACGGTGGAGTTGTCCTGCTGCGCGCCGTAGATGCGATAGGGAAAGCTGTCGTCGGTGGTCACCCGGTAGAACTGGGCGGTGGGCTGGTTGTGGTAGGTGGTCCAGTTCTCCCCGGCGTCGAAGCTGACCTGCGCGCCGCCGTCGTCGCCCACCACCATGCGCGCCGGATCGTCGGGCGCGATCCACAGATCGTGGTGGTCGCCGTGGGGCGTGCGGATGCTCTCGAACTCGCCGCCGCCGTCCTTGCTGCGCCAGAACTGCACGTTCAGCACGTAGACGGTGTCGGCGTCGCCGGTGTCGGCGTAGATGCGGGTGTAGTACCAGGCGCGCTGGCGCAGGTTGCGGTCGTCGCTCGTGCGCCGCCAGGTCACGCCGGCGTCGTCGCTGCGGAACACCCCGCCGTCGTCGGCCTCGACGATCGCCCACACCCGGTCGGGCTCGAGCGGGCTGACGGTCATGGCGTTGATGCCGATCACGCCCGGCGGCAGCCCCTCGTTGCGGGTGATGTCGGTCCAGGTGTCGCCGCCGTCGGTGCTCTTCCACATCGAGCTGCCTTCGCCGCCCGACTCGAGCGAATACGGCGTGCGCTTCACGCGCCAGAAGCTCGCGTAGAGGATCCGCGGATTGGTGGGATCCATGGCGACGTCGACGCAGCCGACCTCGTCGCTCACGTACAGGATCTTCTCCCAGGTCTCGCCCCCGTCGCGGCTGCGGAACAGGCCGCGCTGCTCGTTCGGACCGAAGAGGTGACCCATGGCCGCTACGTACACGGTGTCGGGATCCCGCGGGTGGAGCCGGATGCGGCCGATGTGGCGGGTGTCGTCGAGCCCGAGCGAGCTCCAGGTCTTGCCGGCGTCGGTGGACTTCCACACGCCGTAGCCGTGGCTCACGTTGCCGCGCACGGTCTTCTCGCCGCCGCCCACGTAGATCACGTTCGGATCCCACGCGCTCACGCTGATCGCGCCGATCGAGCCGCCGAAGAATCCGTCGCTGACGTTGTCCCACGACTGCCCGCCGTCGGTGGTCTTCCACACGCCGCCGCCGGTGGCGCCGAAATAGTAGGTGAGCGGCTGGTCGGAAATGCCGGCGACGGCGGCGCTGCGTCCACCGCGGAAGGGGCCGATCTCGCGGAACTCCATACCCGGTTCGAGCATCGCGACGTCGATGTCGGTGGCACCGGCGGTCGGAACGAGGAGCAGTACGAGAAGGGGGAGCAGGCGGCACATGGCGGGATCCTCGGGGTCGGAGACGCGACGGGGACGGGCGTCGGCGCGAAGCGCCCAGTGTGCCACGCCTCGGCCGGAACCGCACGCCCGGAGCCGCCCGCGTCAGCGGTCGCTCCCGAGGGGCCGCAGCCGGACGAGCGTCGCGCCCCAGCTGCCGGCTCCGGCGCCTCCGAGGCCGAACTCGAGCACGTCGTCGCGGCGCCGTAGCCGCGCGTGCACCGTCTCGCGCAGGGCGCCGATTCCCTTGCCGTGGACGATCCGCACCTGCAGCACGCCCTGCGCGCGGCACGTGTCGAGGTAGTCGTCGACCAGGTCGCCGACCTGCTTCGGCGGAATGGTGTGCAGGTCCAGCTCGCCGTCGACGTGCAGGCTCTGCACGGGCTCGGCCCCCACGAAGTCGCCCTGCTCGAAGGGCTGGCCCACGGCCACCTCGAGCCGGTCGATGAGCATGGGCCCGGCGTGGACGAAGGTGTGGAATTCGCCGTTCTCCCCGCAGGGATCGACGTCGTCGGGCAGGGCGTCGAGGAACGCGTGGTCGAAGTCCCGACCCAGCCAGGCGCGATCGAGTCGACGGGGATCGACGGTGGTGATCACGGCCTCGAGCCCGCCGTCGATCATCGTGCGGGCGAGCTGCGTGGTGTCGCGCCCCCACAACGGGAAGTGCGCGTCCATGCCGTGGCGCCGGAGCAGGCCCTCGCGCCAGACGCGCACGTCGTCGAGGGCGAGATCGCCGAAGGCCATGGCGTCGACGCCCTCGTCCCGGGCGCGCGCGGCCAGCGCGGCGAAGGCTCGTTCGTACGCGTCGTTCGGACACGACGGGGGCAACTCCACCACGTGCAACGGAAGACCCGTCGCCGACGCCTGCAGCTCCAGCAGCGCCCGGCCGGTGTTCTGGAAGGGAATGCGCTCGGTGCTCGCGTCGATCGTGGTGACCAGCGCGGTGACGTGCCACGCGTCGTCGTCGAGGAGTTCCTCGAGGGCCCAGGCGGCGTCCTTGCCCGAGCTCCACCACAACCACAGCGGACGCATCAGGGGCGCCGCTCGAGCCGGTGCACGTGCTCGAAGAGCGCGCGGACCTCGGGCGCCGACTTCGGGTTCGGCTTCAGCAGGACCTCGTGGTCGAAGGCCGAATCGAAGAGACGCCCGACTTCCTCCTGCGGCACCGAGAAGGGTGGACCCTGGTCGTCGGGCTGCATCGATTCCAGACCGATCAGCAGACCTCTGGTGCCGCCGGGCAGGATCGACGCCAGGTGCGCGACGTAGCGCTCGCGCGTGGCCCGGTCCAGCGCCACCACCGATGCCCGGTCGTAGAAGGCGCCCACGCGGACCAGGTGCTCGGGCCGCAGGTCGAAGACGTCGCCCACCCAGATCTCCACGCCGCGGGCGTGGTGCACCGCGAAGTCGTCGCGCTTCTCGACCAGGGCCGGTGTGCCCCACTCGTCGAAGAACTGCCGGGCGGCGATCGCGCTCAGCTCCACGGCCAGCACGCGGTGGCCGCGCTCGGCGAGCCAACGCATGTCGAGGCTCTTTCCGGCCAGCGGAACGAATACGGTCTCGTCGCCGCCGAGTTCGAGGCGCGACCAGAAGTACTCGAGCATGGGGTGCACGTCGTCACGGTGGAAGCCGATGCGGCCCTCGCGCCAGCGCAGGTGCCAGGGTTCGTGCATCGCGTCGCGGTCCATGGTGCGTCTCCTCGGTGGTCTCAACGGATCCGGGCGTGCAGGGCGGCCGCACGCCGGCTGGCTTCCTCGATCCAATCGCCGACCTCGTCGCGCCGCAAGAGGGCGCCCACGTCGTCGAGGGGACAGATCCACCGGCCGCCGACCATGAGCCCGCTCAGCGCCGGCGAGACGTCGGCGTAGGCGAGGCCGACGAGCAGATCGTCCGCCGGCCACAGCGCCGGATGCCGGGGATCGTACACCGCCAGGTCGGCGCGCCGGCCGGGCTCGATCGCGCCCGTGCGCAGCCCGGGGTGCCACGACCCCGGCCCGTCGGTCACGCTCCGCAGGAGCACCTCTGGGGTGCGCATCGGGCCGTGCCGCTCGGCGGCGGTCCGACGTTCGCGCTCGACCGCGTCGACGGTCGCCCGCTCCACGCGTTCGCGCAGGGCCGCGTGCGCCGCGCCGTAGCTGACCGCGTAGGTCGACTGTCCCGCGAGTAGCCGCAGCTCCTTCTGCACGTTCATCGAGTCGTTGCTGGCACCGCAGTCGGTGCCCACGAACCAGGGCAGGCCACGGTCCTCGAACTCCTCGACCGGAGCCGGAAACCCGAACTGGACCTGCGAGAAGGGGCACGATCCGAGCGCGTGCCGCGCGCGATCGAGCCGGGCGAGGTCGGCGTCGTCCAGGTAGAGGGCGTGGACCAGGAGCTGGGGTACGTCGACGTCGAGCAACCCTTCGCGTTCCAGCCAGGCGACCGGCGACACTCCGTGGCGGTCGAGGCAGCGGCGCGCCTCCTCGGCGCTCTGGGCCACATGGGCGTGCAGGGCCAGGCCGTGGCGATCCGCCAGTTCCAGGGCCCGGCGCCACAGGTCTGCGCTGACCGTGTCGGTCGCGTGGGGACCGACGGCCGGGACGATTCCCGCCGCGGACCACATGTCGGCACACAGTGCTTCCGTGGACGCGAGTGCCGTCTCCGCGTGGTCGCGGCCCGGCCCGTCGAGATCCTGCAGCGTGGGCGCGATCACACCCGCCAGCCCGACGTCACGCAGTCCGGCCGCGACCGCCTCGGCGTAGTAGTAGTGATCGAAGACGACACCCACGCCGTGCAGCGCGCACTCGAGCGCGGCGACCCGCACGAACGCACGCACGTCCTCGGGCCCGAGCGCCGTCTCCCATCGGAAGAACACGTCTTCGACCAGGTTGCCCTGGAGTGCCGCGGGCGCCTTGGATCCCCGCAACCCGCCCAGGGCCAGGTGCGTGTGTGCGTTCACGAAGCTCGGCACGAGCATGCGATCGCCCAGATCGATCGACGTCGCTCCGCCCGGCGGAGGCGGCGCCTGGTCCAGCGGGTGGACGGCCTCGATCACTCCGTCACGCACGTCGACGCGCGCGGGCGTCCAGTCGGGACGACCGTGGACGCGGCAACGCCGGGTCGACAGACACAGGACTTCGCTCGTCACGTAGCACGCTCCGGTCCCGGGGGTTTCCTCAGGAGAATACGAATGGAATGGTCGTGCAACCGATTCCCCGCGGCCAGCGAATGCCCCTCCTGTCCCGTACCTTTCACCGCTCGTCGCTGCCCGCAGGAGGGTCCATGATCTCCCGGCCCACGCTGTCGACTGCCGCCATGCCCGACATCGCCCACGAGACGCGCGCTCAGCACCCCGGCGTGCTCGACTGGGTCGGCATGGACCAGATGGAGATGCCCGTCAGCCTGACGCTGACCGACGGTCGGAACGTGACGACGCCGGCGCGGGCCGCGGCCTTCGTCGACCTGGTCGATCCTGAGGAGCGCGGCATCCACATGTCGCGCCTGTTCCTTGCTCTCGACGCGGCGCTCACCGGACACGACCTCACGCCGGTGCTGCTCGCCCGCACGCTCGAGACCTTCGTCGAGCGCCACCACGGGATCAGCGGCGCCGCCATGATCCATCTCGACTTCGAGCTGATGGTGCGCCGGGCGGCGCTCTCCTCCGACGAGAGCGGCTGGCGCACCTATCCCGTTTCGGTGACCGCCGTCCTCGATCGGGGCGAGGTCACCGTGGACCTCGGCGCGACCGTGACCTACTCGAGCACGTGCCCCTGCTCGGCGGCCCTGTCGCGTCAGCTCGTCCAGGAGAAGTTCCAGCGCGACTTCCCCGGCGACGGTCCCGTCGATCGCGAGGCAGTGCTGGCGTGGCTCGGCACCGACCAGGGGATCGTGGCGACCCCGCACAGCCAGCGTTCCACGGCGCAGGTGCGGGTCCGGCTGACGCAGGGCGTGCGCGACTTCCAGCCGATCGAGCTGATCGACGCGGTGGAGGACGCCCTGCAGACGCCGGTCCAGGCGGCGGTGAAACGCGAGGACGAGCAGACCTTCGCCCATCTCAACGGACAGAACCTCATGTTCTGCGAGGACGCCGGCCGCCGCGTACGCGCCGCGCTCGAAGCCCGCGGCGACGTGGCCGACTACTGGGTGCGCGCCACCCACGAGGAGAGCCTGCACCCCCACGACGCGGTCAGTGTGACCACGCGCGGGGTGCCGGGCGGCTTCGCGCCGGGGTTGTCGACGCCGGAGGGGGCGCGGTAGCGGGCGGTTCTCTCAGTCCCCGGTCACCAGAGCGGTGATCGCCCGCTCGATCGCCGACATCTCCGACCACAACTGCGACAGGACGATCGTACCGTCCTGGTCGATCACGAAGGCCGGGTTCGGTGCGGTCGCATACGTGCACCACACCGGGTTCGTGAGTGGATCGGGCGACAGCGCGTCGATCAGCATGAGCGGTTCGTTCTCCATGCCGTTCAGGACGCGGTGGGCCTGGGCCCGGCGTTCGGCCCAGGTGTAGGCCTGGCCGACGTCGCCGTAGGAGTTCCCCGACCCGTCGGGCATGTCGTTTCCGTCGGTCCACATCGAGTACGGGGTCATGTCCGGCAGCGCCGGGTGCGCCTCGAGGGTGTAGACGTGGACGATGTGCACGGCCTCGTCGAAGCGGCGGCCGTCGGGAAGTTCGCGCATCGCGAACTGGTCGAGCTCGGGCACGCGAGCCATGTAGATCGGTCAGGTGAAACTGCCGAACACCATGAGCACGGGCCGTTCCGCGAGCAGCGTGGCGAGCGTGTGCTCTTCGCCCTCGACGTCGCGCAACGTGAAGTCCACGGCGGAATCACCGCGACGGAGGAAGCGCTCGATCTCGGCGGTGTTGCCCCGCACGAAGTCACGTTCCGGCCAGTCGAACAGGCCTTCGACCAGATGGCTCTCGTCGAGGAGGTTCTCGGGCCAGGCGTCCAAGGGATCGTCGGTCCCGGGGTCCTGGGGGTCGTCGGGTACGGTCGGGTCGTCGTCGTCGGCACCGCCCGGATCCTCCGTGATCGGAGGATCCGCCTGCGTCGAGTCCGGACCGGTCGGGTCGTCGGTCGAACAACCCGCGAGCCAGAACGTCGAGCACAGGAGCAGGGTGAGGGCGGCGCGGAGCATGTCCGCGGTCATCATCGGTCGGGAGCCTTTCGGTTCGTCGTCTTCGTCGTCCCCGATGGTGGGTACGGACGCAACCGGGCCCTTCGACAGTGTGAATCGGTGAGAAGACTCCCGTTCGTCCCGCGGGGAGGCGGTGATGAGGTTGGGCGTCGTACGCGGGTGTGGTGCGGGTTCGTAGGGAGATGTCGGGGGCGGGAGTCGGGGCCGGCAGGCGTGGTCGTCGGGTGACACGCGGGGATGTTCCGCGCCGGAACCACGAGCGCTTCCGCGGCGGAAGTGGGGATTCCACGATTCTTCCGGGGCGGCTTCCGCACCGGAAGTGACCAGGGCATGCAACGCATGCGGAAGTTCCGGGACTGCGCAGAGTTTCGTGTGACCAGTTCGCTCGACGACCCCAAGCCGCCCACCCCCTCCGGCCATCCCCCATTCCCCCCACCACACCCTCCCACCACCCT
>DATFKK010000201.1 GCA_035268685.1 Candidatus Krumholzibacteriia bacterium
GCGCGCATGGTGCCCACGGTCACCTTCGTCGTGGCGGCCTTCCTGGGCTTCAGCACCGGTACGAGCTGGGGGACGATGGCCATCCTCATGCCCATCGTGATCCCCCTGTCGACCGATCTGGCGGCGGACGCCGGGCTGGGCGACGCGGCGGCGACGGCGATCTTCCTGTCGAGCGTGGCCTGTGTCCTGAGCGGCTCGGTCTTCGGCGACCACTGCTCGCCGATCAGTGACACCACGATCATGAGCAGCATGGCCAGCGGCGCCGATCACATCGACCACGTGCGCACGCAGTTCCCGTACGCGGTCCTGGCGGGGAGCACGGCGATCCTGTTGGGAACGGTGCCCGCGGGCTTCGGGATCTCCCCCTGGATCACGCTGCCGATCGGCGTCATCCTGCTGGGGGCCGCCGTCCGATGGCTCGGGCGGGATCCGGCCGACGCTCCCGAGGAGGTCCGCACATGAGCATGCCGCCACTGGTGAGTCTGCTGAGCGACTTCGGAACCCGCGACGGTTACGTGGGCGCGATGAAGGGCAGTGTGCTGAGCCACTGTCCCGACGCCCGGATCATCGACGTGAGCCATCACGTGCCACCGCAGGACGTGCGGTCGGGGGCCTTCCTGCTGGCCCGGGCGGTCCGTGACCTGCCGCCGACCACGGCCCACGTCGCCGTGGTCGACCCGGGCGTGGGCAGCGAACGGCGGGCGGTCGCGGCCCGCACGGCACACGGGGCCTGGGTCGTCGGACCCGACAACGGTCTCCTGGGCGACGCCGCCGCCGGGGGTGATCTCTGCGTCGTACTCGACCCCGAGCGCGTGGCTCCCGGGACCACCCCCAGTGCCACCTTCCACGGTCGCGACCTCTTCGCGCCGGCGGGCGCCCGCATCGCGCGTGGCGACGATCCACGGGGTCTGGGCGAGGAGACGCGCCCCCCGCAGCGGCTCGAGCGGCCCGTCCGGTCCGCCGACGACGGGATCGAGGCCGAGGTCGTGTGGATCGACCGCTTCGGCAATGCCATCACGCTGCTCGAACCCGCCGATCTCGAGGCCATGGGCGACGACGTCGAGATCGTGGTCGATTCGCTGGTGCTCCGCGGCCTCTCGCGGACCTACGCCGACGTCGAGCGCGGCCGGCCCCTGGCGTACTGGGGGAGCAGCGGAACGTTGGAACTCGGTCAGCGCGAGGCCCACTTCGCAGACCGGACGGGGATCGGCCGCGGTTCGCGGATCCGTGTGCGCCCGCGTGCCGGCTCCTGACCATGGACGTCGTCCTGCTCGGCACCGGAACCCTCACGCCCCAGGCGGAGACCGCCTCGGCCGGCGTGGCGGTGGTGGAGGGCGAGCACGTGTTGCCCCTGGATCTGGGCCGCAACGTGCTCAGCCGCATGGTGGAGTGTGGCATCGATCCCCTGAGGCTGTCGGAGTTCTTCGTCACCCATCTGCACCCCGACCACACCTGCGAGCTGGTGTCGCTCCTGTTCGCGGCCAAGCACGGGCGGTCGGCACCGGATCCGCTGCGCGTGGTCGGTCCCGCTGGTCTGGAAGCGCTCGTCGAGGCCCTGTTCGACGCCTGGGAGTGGTTGCGGCCCGATACCCCGTTGCAGATCGACGAGATCGGCCCCGGACCGGTCGCGGCGTCGGGGTTCGAGGTCGAGGCCGTGCGCCTGGAGCACGGCACGACCGAAGACCTGGGCTACCGCGTGCATTCGCCGCGGTCGGGGCGCACGATGGCCTTCACCGGCGACACCGGGCCCTGCGAGGCCCTGGTCGACCTGGCCCGCGGGGTCGACGTGCTGGTGTCGGAGTGCGCGAGCACCGATGCCGACGCCAATGCCTTCCACCTGTCACCCACGCCTCTGGGCGAGGCCGCCGAGCGGGCGGGCGTGGGCCACCTGGTCATCACGCACCTGTACCCGCAGACTCCGCCCCGGGCGGTCCTGGACGGTGTCCGAGCGCGGTTCGGCGGAAAGGTCACGATCGGGACCGACCGGATGCGGATCGCGGCCGGCTGAGATCGTGGCGGGTCATCGACGGTCCGACGCTTGCGCGCGGGGACCGCGCGGTCCGATATTGACCGTGTAGTTCCCAATCCTGCGGAGGCCTCCGACGTGCACCGTATTCTCGCCCTCCGGCGGGTCGTCTCGCTGACGATCCTGGCCGTTCTCGTGCTCGGCACCGTCGGTTGCAACGACTACCGGGTGCGCTTCCTCTACCCGCGCGAGAACCGGAGCGACTTCTTCGTCGAGCGGCCCGACGTGGCTCTGTACGTGGCCGAACCCGAGGACCTGCGGCCGAGCGGCCAACGCAACGGCAGCGGTTTCTTCAGCACGTTGCGGTTCCCGGCCGACGACAAGCTCGACCAGCCGCCGTCGCGGATCGTGCTGCGCGCACTGCTGCAGGACCTGAACCAGACCCGCGTGGCGGCCCTGGTCCGCAATCCCGACAACGCCGACTACGTGCTCACCTCGCAACTGCTGAGCATGACCACGCGGCTGGAGCGCCCGCTCCGAGCCTGGGGTGTGCCGCTGGCCGCCGGCCTGGCCGTCGGTGGCCTGAGCTCCATCGGCAGCGACGGTGGTCTGAGCCATTTCCTCAAGACCGGTGCGGTCGGCGCCGTGCTCGGCACCATGCTCCCGGCTCCGGCGGTCACCACGGGGGAGGTCCGGGTACGACTGGAACTCCGCGACCGCGACACGAACGATCTGGTCTTCGAGACCGTCTGCACCGGCGAGTACCAGAAGACCATCTCCCTCTCGTTGTCGGCGCGCGAGGACCAGCGGATCGCCGAGGACTTCCTGCCCCCGGCTCTCAAGCGGGCCAATGCCTGTGCCGTGGGCCAGCTCTACGCCTTCCTCTCGGACGCCCAGGTCGAGCAGCCGAAGGTGAGCCGCGCCGACTGAGTGGTGCGATCTTTGCGGGTTGGACGCCTTCTCGTGACCTTGTAGGGTCATGGACGAGCCCGAGTCCCCCCCACGAGATCAGGTCCCCGTATGACGACGCGCAGCGATCGTATCGCCAAGCTCCACGAACTCCTGGGGCAACGCATCCTGGTGCTCGACGGCGCCATGGGAACCGCACTGCAGGACGCCGAGCTCACGGCCGAGGATTTCGGCGGCCCCGAGCTCGACGGCTGCAACGAATTCCTCGTGATCACCCGGCCCGACGTCGTGCGCGGTGTGCACCGCAGCTACCTCGAGGCCGGCGCCGACATCGTCGAGACCGACACCTTCGGGGGCACGCCGCTCGTGCTGGCCGAGTACGGCCTGCAGGACCGTGCCCGCGAGCTGAACCGCGTGGCCGCCGAACTGGCCCGGTCCGAGGCCGACGCCATGAGCGAGCGCACGCCCGACCGCCCACGCTTCGTCGCCGGTTCCATGGGACCGACGACCAAGGCGATCACCGTGACCGGCGGGGTGACCTTCCCCGACCTGGTCGAGCACTTCCACGTGCAGACCATGGGGTTGCTCGAGGGCGGCGTGGATCTGTTGCTGGTCGAGACCCAGCAGGACACGCGCAACGTCAAGGCCGCCGTGCTCGGGATCCAGAGGGCCTTCGACGAGACGGGCGAGAGCGTCCCGTTGATGATCAGCGGGACCATCGAGCCCATGGGCACCATGCTCGCGGGACAGACCGCCGACGCATTGGTGGCCAGCCTTTCGCACCTCGACCTGCTGTCGATCGGTCTGAACTGCGCGACCGGTCCGGAGTTCATGACCGACTCGATCCGTAGCATTGCCGAGCTCGCCCGCACACGCGTCAGCTGTGTGCCCAATGCGGGTCTGCCCGACGAAGACGGGATCTACCAGGAGTCGCCCCAGGCCATGGTCGAGGTGCTCGAGCGCTTCGTCGACCACGGCTGGTTGAACATGGTCGGCGGCTGCTGCGGCACGACGCCCGAACACATTCGTGCCTTCGCCGACATGGTCGAGGGAAAGACACCGCGCGCGGTTCCCGATCACCATCGTGCGCTCTACAGTGGTATCGAGCTCGTCGAGGCCGACGAGGACAACCGGCCCCTGTTGGTCGGCGAACGCAGCAACGTGATCGGGTCGCGCAAGTTCAAGCGTCTGATTGCCGCCGAGAAGTTCGAGGAGGCCAGCGAGATCGCTCGCGCGCAGAGCAAGGCGGGCGCCCACGTGATCGACGTGTGCCTGGCCGATCCCGACCGCGACGAGATGGACGACATGGTCCAGTTCCTCGAGCAGGTGATCCGCAAGGTCAAGCTGCCGCTCATGATCGACTCGACCGACGCGGAGGTGATCGAGCGTGCTTTGACCTACAGCCAGGGCAAGGCACTGATCAACTCGATCAACCTCGAGGACGGCGAGGAGCGCTTCGACCAGGTCGTGCCGCTGGCCACGAGGTACGGCGCCGCGGTCGTGGTCGGGTGCATCGACGAAGATCCCGACCAGGGCATGGCCGTCACGCGGCAGCGCAAGCTCGAGATCGCGCAGCGCAGCTATGATCTGCTCACGAAGAAGTACGGCATGCGCGCCGAAGACATCGTCTTCGATCCTCTGGTCTTTCCGTGTGCCACTGGAGACGAGAACTACATCGGCAGTGCCGAAGAGACCATCGAGGGTGTGCGCCTGATCAAGGAGGCCCTTCCCGAGTGCAAGACGGTGCTCGGGATCAGCAACGTGAGCTTCGGACTGCCCAACGCGGGACGCGAGGTGCTCAACAGCGTCTTCATGTACCTGTGCACGCGTGCCGGTCTGGACATGGCGATCGTGAACACGCAGAAGCTGGAGCGCTACGCGAGCATTCCCCCCGAGGAGGTGCGTCTGGCCGAGGACCTCCTCTACAACCGGGGCGACGATCCCATCGCCGCCTTTGCCGCGCACTTCCGGGGTGCACAGAGCCGTTCGCACCAGCCGACGAAGGACCTGCCGCTCGACGAGCGATTGCAGCAGTACATCATCGAAGGCACCAAGGAAGGGCTGATCGACGACCTCGAGACGAAGCGCGCCGAGGCACGGCCGCTGGATATCATCAACGGCCCGCTCATGGCCGGCATGGACACCGTGGGCAAGCTCTTCAACGACAATCAGCTGATCGTGGCCGAGGTGCTGCAGAGTGCCGAGGCGATGAAGGCCGCGGTAGCGCACCTCGAGCAATTCATGGAGAAGGCCGACACCTCGAGCAAGGGCAAAGTGATCCTGGCCACGGTGAAGGGCGACGTCCACGACATCGGAAAGAACCTCGTCGAGATCATCCTGAGCAACAACGGCTACGAGGTCGTGAACCTGGGGATCAAAGTGCCACCCGAGACCTTGATCCAGGCCGTGCGCGAGCACCAACCCGACGCGATCGGGCTGAGCGGTCTGCTGGTGAAGAGTGCGCAGCAGATGGTGGTCACGGCCGAGGACCTGCACGAGGCCGGCATCGACCTGCCCATGCTGGTGGGGGGCGCCGCATTGAGCGCGCGGTTCACCCGGACCCGGATCGCGCCGGCCTACCGCGCGCCCACGCTCTACGCCAAGGAGGCCATGGACGGCCTGGGAATCCTGAATCGCGTGCGCGCCGAGGGGGCCGAGGCCGAGGCCGCGCGGCAGGACGAGGCCCTGGCGGGGAAGGCCACGGCCAAGCCGAAGAAGGAACTGGCGCCCGAGACCACCGAGCGCAGTGCGACCGTGCGGCTCGACGTGGCCATGCCCGTGCCTCCGGACCTGGACCGCCACGAGGCGCAGTACGACGACCTCGACACCGTGTGGTCGTACATCAACCCGGCCATGCTGTTCGGCCGTCACCTCGGGTATCGCGGGCGCTTCGAACGGGGCCTGCGCGAGGGCGATCCGAAACTGCTGAAGCTCATCGAGCAGGTCGATGCGGTGAAGCAGGAGTGCCGCGGCGGTCTCATGAAGGTCCGCGCCGTGTGGCAGTGGTTCGAGGTCGAGCCCGACGGCAACGAGATCGTGGTCTTCGAGAACGGCGAGCCGCGCACCCGGCTGCGCTTCCCGCGTCAGCGGCGCGAGAACGGGGTCTGTCTGAGCGACTACGTCCTGCCGCCGCGCGACGGACGGCGCGACACCATGGGGCTGTTCGTGACCACGGCCGGCGAGGGCATCATGGGTGCCGCGGCCGAGGCCAAGGACGCCGGTGAGTACGTGCGCAGCCACGCCCTGCAGGCCCTGGCCCTGGAGGCCGCCGAGGGCGCGGCCGAGATGGTGCACCAGGGAATGCGCGCGGCCTGGGGTTTCCCCGACCCGGTCGACATCACGGCGGCGCAGATCTACAAGGCCGACTACCAGGGCAAGCGCTACAGCTTCGGGTATCCGGCCTGTCCCGACCTCGCCGGACAGAGGCCCCTGTTCGAGCTCCTGGAGCCCGACTCGATCGGCCTGCATCTCACCGAGGGCGACATGATGGAGCCCGAGGCGAGCGTGTCGGCACTCGTCTTCCACCACCCCGACGCGAAGTACTACGCCGTCGAGGTCGAGGAGGAGCCCGCGGGCGCCTAGTCGTGCGATCCTGTCCCGATCCAGTTCCGCTCCCGGAGCCCGGGCGTCTGCGCCTGCGCCGGATCGACGAGCGCGACGTCGGTGCGCTGGTGCAGCTCGACTCCGATCCCGAGGTCATCCGCTACGTCTCGGCCGAGCCGCCGCCCGACGCGACCACGGTGCGCCGCCAGATCCTGCCGCACATGGTCGAGACCTTCGCGCACTCGCCCTTCGGATACTTCGCCGCGCTCGACCCCGCGGCCGACGACGCCTTCGTCGGCTGGTTCCACCTCCGACCCGACGTCGACGGTGCCGACGTGCTCGACCTGGGGTTCCGGCTGTCCCGTGAGGTGTGGGGGCGTGGCCTGGCCACCGAGGGCGGGCGCTCGCTCGTGGAGTGGGGCTTCGCGCACGCCGGGGTCCGCAGGATCACCGGACACTGTCTGGAGGACAACGTCGCGTCGGCCCGTGTGCTGCAGAAGTGCGGCCTGCGGTTCGCGCGACGCTTCGTGGTGCCGTCGTGGCGATTGCCGGGCTGGCCCGTCTCCCGGCGCGTCGGGATGGGCTACGCGTTGGATCGCCCCGGCCGCTGACGTACGACCTCGAAGGCCAGGACGGCCGTCGCGGCGGCCAGGTTGAGCGAGTCCGAAACGCCGGCCATGGGAATGCTCACGGCCGTGGTGTCGGCGCTGGCCCAGGCCTCCGACAGTCCCGCGTGTTCGGCGCCCAGCACGATCGCGACGGCGCCGGTGAGATCGACACCGGTGTACGGTTCTCCGTCCCGGGGCCGCGTGACGACCGCGCGCAGGGCGTGGTCGCGCAGCCAGGCGACCACCTCGGTGGTGGGAGCCGCGGCCACGGGCTGGGTGAACAGCGTGCCCATGCTGGCTCGGATCACGTTCGGATTGGCGGGCTCACAGACGGGGTCGGCCAGGATCACGGCGTCGACCCCGGCCGCATCGGCGGTCCGCAGGATCGCTCCCAGGTTCCCCGGCTTCTCGGCTCCCTCGATCACGAGCACGAAGGCGTCGGGTCGCGGGTCGAGGGCTCCGAGGTCAAGCGGACTCCACGCGAGAACGGCGCACAGACCTTCGTCACGATCGCCGTAGCGGATCTTGTCGTACACCGTTTCGCTCACCGGCTGGATCGCGACGCCGCGGTGGGCGGCACGGGCAACCGCGTCGGCCGGCTCGCCGGTCCGCAGGCGTGGCTCGCACACGTACACCACGGTGGGCTCGACCTCGGCCTGCATCGCCCGCAGCAGCTCGCGGGCCCCGTCGATCCGGGTGAGGCCGGTCTTCCGGCGCTCGCGAGGTTCGCGCAGCTTCACCAGCTGCTTCACGCGCGGGTTCTGCAGGGACGTGAGGATCTCATCGCTCACGCGCGGGCTCCCGGGTCGAAGCCCCGCGCCGCCGCCCAGGGGTCGGCCGACGGGAGTCGGCCGTTGCGCGCCCAGGCACTCCAGGTACCGCTGGGCAGAGGCAGGGTGTTCCGGTCGCCTTCGATCCACATCTCTCCGTGTGCGGATCCACCACGGTCGACATCGGCGCCGAAGCGGCGCCCCAACGCCACGTGCAACAGGTTGCGCAGCGCCACCGCGCCGATCCCCGGCGTGTGCGCACTGAACAGGACGAAGGCGAAGTCGTCGGTCAGGACGTCGACACAGGCATCGAGCAGGTCGCCGACGCTCTCCTCGAGCTTGAAGACCTGTCCCCTGGGACCGCGGCCGAAGCTGGGTGGATCGAGGATCACGCCGTGGTACCGCCGTTCGCGGCGGGCCTCACGGCGCAGGAACTTGAGCGCGTCGTCGATGATCCAGCGGATGGGAGCGTGGACCAGGTCGTTGAGCCCCGCGTTGTCGCTGGCCCACTGCACCACGCCCTTCGATGCGTCGCAGTGCGTGACGGAGGCACCGCCCCGCGCGGCGGCGATCGTGCTGCCGCCGGTGTAGGCGAAGAGGTTCAGCACCTCGTGACCCGGACACGCCTGCTCGGTGATCCATTCCCAGAAGGGGGCCTGCTCCGCGAAGACACCCATGTGACCGAAGCCGGTGGGCTTGATCCGGAAGCGTTGCGCGCCCACGGTACACTCCCAGCTCTCGGGCAGGGCATCGCTGGGATTCCAGGAGCCCCCGCCGCGCGACGAGCGTTCGTAGCGCGCCTCGGCCGCGCCCCACCGGGTTTCGTCGAGCGCGGGCGCCCACAAGGCCTGCGGACTCGGGCGCACCACGAGGTGTTGACCGAAGCGTTCGAGCTTCTGCCCGTGTCCGGAGTCGAGAAGAGCGTAGTCGTGCATCACGCGCTGGTGGCGGGTGCGCCCTCGCCCGAGCGGCGGGTGCGCATCAACCAGATTCCGAACAGCGCGGCACCGATGCTGATCCACTGGGCCTGGCTCATGGCCAGGACCATGTCGTCGGGACCGCGCACGCGGAAGAACTCACTGACCCAACGTTCGGCCCCGACCAGGATCAGGTAGAGTCCGAACAACCAACCGGGTTCGGCGGGACGGGTGCGGAAGTGCCACAGCATCCACACGACCGGGATCATCATGAGGATCTCGTAGATCGGTGTGGGGTGGACGGTGACGCCGGGAGGCGTGGGCACCACGCCTTCGGGGTAGCCCATGGCCCACGGCAGATCCGAGGGCGGACCGTAGTCCCCGTCGCCGCTGAGCTGGCAACCGATCCGCCCGATCCCGTAGGCCGCGGCCAGACCCGGGGCGAAGGCGTCGCACAGTTTCCACAGTGACTGCTGCTTGCGGTGGGCCAGCCACAGCGTGGCCGCCGCACCGCCGATCAGACCGCCGTACCAGGTCAGACCGGCGCCGCCGAAGATCCCGCCGAAGGGATCGTCCACGACCCGTTGCCAGTGCTCGATCATCCAGTACAGACGCGCGCCGACGATCCCGCCGATCAGCGCCCACATGGGATAGCCCTCGAGGTGGTCGGGTTGCAGACCGCGGCGCTTCAGCTCCATGGTCACGAGCTTGGCGCCCACCAGGAAGGCGACGAGAACCATGGCGCCGAAGCTGTGGATCTTCAGCGGCCCGATCTCGAAGAGCACGGGGATCATGGGGGCCTCCCGGGCCGGATGTCCCGCGGGCGTTCGCGGGCGTCGGACGCGGACCTAGAGCAGCTCGGCGGCCAGGCTGGCCAGGTCGCTGCGTTCGCTGCGCTCGAGCCAGATGTGACCGAACAGCGGTTGGTCCCTGAACTTCTCCACCAGGACGCTCAGGCCGTTGCTGCTGGCGTCGAGGTAGGGGTTGTCGATCTGGAAGGGGTCGCCGGCCAGCACCACCTTGGACTCGCGACCGGCCCGGCTGACGATGGTCTTCACCTCGTGCGGCGACAGGTTCTGCGCCTCGTCGATCAGGATGAAGAGCTTCGGCAGCGAGCGTCCGCGGATGTAGGTGACGGCCTCGACCTCGATCCAGCCGCGGTCGAAGAGGTAGTTGATCTTGTCGCCGACCGCCTCCAGCGTGGGGTCCACGAGGAACTGCAGGTTGTCGTAGATCGGTTCCATCCAGCTCTCGAGCTTCTCTTCCTTGCTGCCCGGCAGATATCCGATGTCGCGCCCCAGAGGGATGATCGGGCGGCTCACCAGCGCGCGCTTGTACACGCCGCGCTCGGCCACCTGTTCGAGCCCGGCGGCCAGGGCCATGAGCGTCTTGCCCGTGCCGGCCTTGCCCACCAACGTCACGAGCTGGATGTCCGGATCCATGAGGAGTTCCAGGGCGAAGTGCTGGCCCATGTTCAGCGGGGACAGCTTCCACGGTCGGGCATCGTCGAAGCGCAGCGGCACCAGAGTGCCGTGCACGTGGTCGTGGCGGGCCAGGGCGGTCTGCTTGGGATTCTGGGCGTCGCGCAGCAGCACGAATTCGTGCGGCATGAGATCGGCGGGGGCCTCGATCACGCGCTCGCGGTAGAAGGTGTCGATCATGCCGACCTCGAGGTCCCACTCGCGGTAGCCGCGGTAGAGCTCCTCGAAGTCGACCTGGGCCTCGCCGGAGTAGTCGACGCTCTCGATGCCGAGGGCGGTGGCCTTCACCCGGGCGTTCAGGTCCTTGCTCACGAAGACCACGTCGCCGCCGTTCTCGCGCTGCAGGTGCAGGGCGGCGGCGATGATCCGGTTGTCGGGGATCTCCGGGTCCATGTTCATGGGCAGGTCGGTCATGAACCCGGTCATGAGCACCCGGAGCTTGCCGCCGTTGTCCATCTGGACGCCGTGAGCCAGGGGGCCGCGCGTGCGCAGGTCGTCGAGCAGGCGCACCGCGCGCCGCGAGGTGCGGCCCAGTTCGTCGGGCTTCGACTTGAACTGGTCGAGCTCCTCGAGCACGTCGACGGTGATGATGACCTCGCCGTCGGGGAAGGCGAGCAGGGAGTGGGCCTCGTGGAGCAGCACGTTGGTGTCGACCACGTAGGTCTTCTGGGCCGATGGCATCGGTGGGGCGTCCTCCTGTGCCGTGCACGGGCCATGGCGGGGCGAGTCCGCCAGAAGCTAAGCCGCGGGCCTCGGGACGAACAAGCCGAAAGTGTCGGCGGGGCGCCCGGAGGCAGCGTGGGTCTCGGGGCTGTACTCCGATATCTGCAGAATGCGCATTTTTGTTGGTGCAGATTGCAGAAACAGTGGTTAGAATGGTCCGGAACAGGCGCCCGAAGCGCAAATTCGGCGCTCTGAGCGTGTCGCGACGGCGACGATCGGCTCCGGCCGGTCTCGCCGGGCGCGGGAAGGGTCGGCCCCCGCGAGAGCCGACGACCAGCGGGGCGGCGTGGTGCCGGCCCGTTTCCCATTCAGCGAACCGGGCTCCCGGGCCCGAAGTCACCGAGGGACGGATCCATGGCCGCCAAACGCGAGATCATCGCCGAGCTCAAGCGCCAGAAGGTGCGCTTCCTGCGTCTGATGTTCACCGACATCATGGGCGCGATCAAGAACGTCGAGGTCCCCGAGTCGCAGTTCCAGAAGGCGCTCGACGGCGAGATCATGTTCGACGGGTCCTCGATCGAGGGGTTCACCAGGATCGAGGAGAGCGACATGCTCCTGAAGCCCGACCTGGACACCTTCGTGGTGTTCCCCTGGGTGGACGAGCGGGGCACCGTCGCCGGGCTGATCTGCGACGTGTACAACCCCGACGAGACTCCCTTCGAAGGATGCCCGCGCATGGCGCTGCGCCGGGTGATGGCCGACGCGAAGAAGATGGGATTCACCGCGAACTTCGGCCCCGAGTTGGAGTTCTTCCTCTTCCAGCGTGACGACGACGGCAACCCGACGACGCAGACCCACGACGCGGGCGGCTACTTCGACCTGCTGCCCGTGGACCGGGGCGAGGAGTGCCGCCGTGACATCACCAATGCCCTCGAGGCCATGGGGTACAGCGTGGAGGCCGCGCACCACGAGGTCGCGCCGGGCCAGCACGAGATCGACTTCCGGTACGCGGACGTCCTGAGCACGGCGGATCGAGCCGCGGTGTTCCGCCTGGTGGTGAAGAAGTACGCACGCGATCATCGGCTGCACGCCACGTTCATGCCCAAGCCGATCTTCGGCGAGAACGGCAGCGGCATGCACGTCCACCAGTCGCTCTTCCGGGGGACCAAGAACGCCTTCTACGCCAAGAGCAAGGAACACGAACTGAGCGACACCATGCTGCACTACGTGGGCGGGCTGCTGCGCCACGCCCGCGCGATCTGTGCGATCAGCAATCCGCTGGTCAACAGCTACAAGCGCCTGGTGCCGGGCTACGAGGCTCCGGTCAACGTGGCGTGGAGCTATCGCAACCGGTCGCCGCTGGTCCGCGTGCCGGCGCGGCGGGGTGTGGGGACCCGCTGCGAGCTGCGCATGCCCGATCCGAGCTGCAACCCCTATCTGGCCTTCGCCGCGATGCTGTCGGCGGGGCTCGACGGGATCGAGAACAAGATCGATCCGGGCCCTTCGGTCGACCGCAACATCTTCGAGATGAGCCATCGTGAGAAGCGCCGTCTGAAGATCGATCAGCTGCCGGCGAACCTGCACGAGGCGGTGACCTTCCTGCGGAAGGACAAGGTCCTGCACGAGGCCCTGGGCGAGCACATCACCGAACAGTTCTGCGACGCGAAGGACGCCGAGTGGTCGGAGTACATCAGTACGGTGCACGAGTGGGAGCTCGAGCGATACCTGGCGAAGTACTAGCGGCTCCGTGGGCCGATCCCGAAGCGTCGTAGAGCGGTTCCACCGAGCAGCAGGGTCTCGGTGATCTCGGCCGCGGTCACCAGCACGATGCCCAGGACGGCGCCGTTGACGTTCGGGAACCAGGCCAGTGAGAGTCCGCCCAGCGTGAGCACCACGGTGAGGTCGGCCACCGCACTCGCGCTGATGATCCCCGTCCGACCGCTGGCCAGGATCAGGCCCTTCGTGCAGGCGCGCAGGCCCAGCATGAAGGGCGCGACGAAGAGCATGAGCATGGCCGGAGTGACGTAGTCGAGCAGTCGTGGCGGCAGGGTGAAGATCTCGGTCAGCAGGAAGGTGCGGACCGGAGGGATCCAGCCCAGGGCCGCCACGATGCCCGAACAGATCACGGTGGTGATCAGTCCGAAGCGCAGGGCCCGACGGGCCCGCTCGGGGCTGGTGGCCAGGATCTGGTGGGTGGCCTGCAGCGCCCACAGCGCGCTTCCGGTGAGCAGCACCAGCGGGTGCAGGACACCGAAGCTGGCCTGCGCGGCCTCGCTGTCGCCGGTGCGGCCCAGGATGCCGTTGACGATCGGGCGCAGGGCCGTCCACGCGAAGGCCGACAGGACGAGCGGGAACGTGTACGTCAGGATCCGCCAGTAGGTGTGGGCTCCCCCCGCGGTCGTCCGGACCGGCAGGTCGCGCAGCAGCGGGCGGGTGACCCATCCGATCCACAGGGTCTCGAGCGCGATGCCGGCGGTGAGCGCCCAGCCCACCCGGTGTGCGGTCGGCTCGGTCAGGCGTAGCACGAGGAACACGAAGACCACGAGCACGATCATGCGCAGGAACGTGGCCTCGGTGAGCAGCCGGGTGCGATGCGCGCGCAGGGCCAGCGCGCTGTAGAGTCCGCGCATCCCGACCAGCAGCGGGATCGGGGCCAGGGACACGGCCGTGGCCCGGGCCTCGGCCACCACCCGCGGGGTGGCCTCCATGAGCCGGCCGAAGGCCCAGTCGCCGAGGGCCGTGAAGGCCAGCAGCAGGTCGATGCCCGCGACCAGGGCGCCGCCGATCATCACGACCCGAACGAGTCGCCGCCAGCTCCTGCGGTCGGTGGCCAGCCCCGCCCCGGCGTCGCGCGACACCAGCATGGGCGCGTTCAGGAACACGAGCAGCCCGAAGCAGACGCCGTAGGCGGCCAGGTGCAGCTGGGGATCGGCGGCGCGCGTCAGGGCGAGATTGATCAGCGGGACGCCCAGGGTCATCATCTGGGACGTCAGGACCAGCGGCAGGTAGAATCGGAGGAGTTCGCCGGTGCCCAGCTCGGTCCGTGGATCGTTTGTGCCCTTGGACGCGGTGGTCATCGTGCTAGACTCCTGCGGATGGCGGAGCGCGAGCACGGTGCGCGATTCCGGCGCCTCCACGGTCCCCGAACCCCACAAGGTACACGGCAGGTCGACGATGTCGATGCGCTTCCTGATCCTCGACGTGTTCACCGATCGCCCCTTCGGCGGCAACCAGCTTGCCGTGTTCCCCGAGGCGGCCGACATCGAGGAAGTCCTCCTGCAACCCATCGCGCGTGAACTGAACTTCAGCGAAACGGTCTTCGTGTATCCGCCGCGCGACGACGGGGCGGTGCGCATGCGGATCTTCACGCCGGAGGCCGAGATCCCCTTCGCCGGTCACCCGGTCGTCGGGACGGCCTTCGCGCTCGACGAGTTCGACGACGCCCCGCCGCGCGAGGGCGACGTGCTGTTCGAGCTCGAGAGTGGCGAGATCCACGTGCGCCGGCAGCGTGCGGCCGACGGATCGTTGCTGCAGGCCACCATGAGTCAGCACCGGCCGGTCTTCCTGGCCGAGACGGCACACGTCGAATCGGTGGCGCGGGCCCTGGGGATCGAGACCCGCGACATCCTCATCACGGGACTGCCGTGCGAGGTGGTGTCGACCGGGCTTCCCTTCCACGTGGTACCGGTGGGATCGCTGCAGGCCATGCGCGCGCTGCAACCGGACTTCAAGCGACTGCGAAGTCTGGGAGAGGAACTGGGCGTGAGCGACGTGTACGTGTTCTGCTTCGAGACCGTCGATTCCGACGCCACCGTGCACGCGCGCATGTTCGCTCCGAGCTACGGGATTCCCGAGGACGCGGCCACCGGCAGTGCGGCCGGATGTCTGGGCGCCTACGTGGTCAAGAACCGGGCGGTTCCCGCGGCCCGGATGACGAAGTTGGTGGTGGAGCAGGGTCTCGAGTTGGGTCGGCCGAGCCGGCTGTTCGTCGAGGTCGAGAGCGAGAACGATCGCATCGTCGGCGTCCGGGTGGGCGGCAGCGCCGTGATCGTGGGAGAAGGCGAGCTGCGACTGTGAAGACGATTCTCCTCGTGGGACTGGTGCTCGTGGCCGCGGTTCCCGCCGGTGCCCAGTCGATCCATGTGGCGCGCTGGCAGGACGCGATCACGCCCGTGGCGGCGCAGTTCCTGGTGGGCGCGATCGAACGCGCCGAGGACGCCGATGCCGAGGCCCTGATCATCGAGCTGGACACACCGGGCGGGCTGGACACCGCCATGCGCCGGATCATCAAGGCCCAGCTCGCGGCCACGGTCCCGGTCGTGGTATACGTGTCGCCGGCCGGCAGCCGGGCAGCGAGCGCCGGGGTGTTCATCACCATGGCCGCCCACGTGGCTGCCATGACGCCCACGACGAACATCGGGTCGGCCAGCCCGGTGCAGATGATGGGGGCGGGCATGGACTCGACCATGGCGAAGAAGGTCACCAACGATGCAGTGGCCTATCTTGAGGGCATTGCCGAGGACCGCGACCGCAACCCCGAATGGGCCGCCCGCTTCGTCGAGGACTCCGAGAACATCACGGCCGAGCAGGCACTCGAGGAGAACGTGATCGACCTCGTGGTGGCCACGCGGAGCGAACTGATCCGCGAGCTCGACGGCCGGGAGATCGTCCTGCCGCGCGGAACGGTGACCCTGCAGACCGAGGGCCTGGAGGTCGTGGTCTTCGAGCCCGGCCTGCAGCACCAGTTGCTGGGGCTGATCGCCAATCCCACCGTGGCCTATCTGCTGCTGCTGCTGGGGATCTACGGAATCTTCTTCGAGCTCTCCAATCCCGGCGCGATCCTGCCCGGGACGGTGGGTGCGATCGCGATCCTGCTCGCGCTGTTCGCGCTCCAGGCACTGCCGGTGCGCGCGGCGGGGTTGGCGTTGATCGCGCTGTCGATCGTGCTGTTCGTGCTCGAGGTCTACGTGACCAGCTTCGGGTTGCTGGGTCTGGCCGGTGTCGTGGCCATGGTCTTCGGTTCGGCCATGCTCTTCGAGCCCGGGCCCGAAGGAATGCGCCTGGGCTGGGGCGTGATCATTCCCGCCGTGGCCTTCTCGACCGGGTTCATGGGGCTGTGCGCGGTGCTCGCGATCCGGGGTCAACGCAGGCCGGTGGAGACCGGCCTGAGGGCCATGGTGGGCGAGCACGGCCGGGTGAGTACCGCCATCACCGAGGGCGGGCGCGGCAAGGTCGTGGTGCACGGCGAGCACTGGGACGCCCGCGCCGCCGAGCCGCTCGAGGCGGGAACCGAGATCGAGGTCGAGGCCATCGAGGGCCGTACCGTGGTGGTGCGACCCGTGCGTGCGGGCTGACCCTTGCCCGCGACGTGGTCGTGTCCGCAGGTTGGGTCCGTGGATCGCCGGTCCGGACCCGGGAGGTGAAGCGTGTTACCAGCCGTCGGCATCATCGTCGTCCTGCTGATCCTGCTGATCGCGAACTCCGTTCGTGTGCTCCGGGAGTACGAGCGCGGGGTCGTGTTCCGCCTGGGCCGTTACGTGGGAACGCGTGGCCCGGGTCTGATCATCCTGGTCCCGATCATCGAGCGCATGCAGAAGGTGAGTCTTCGAACGGTCGCCATGGACGTCCCCCCGCAGGACGTGATCACGCGCGACAACGTGTCGGTCAGCGTCAATGCGGTGCTCTACTTCCGCGTGGTCGAGCCCGATCGGGCGATCCTCGACGTCGAGGACTTCCTCTTCGCCACCGGCCAGCTCGCCCAGACCACCCTGCGGTCGATCGTCGGCCAGAGCGAGCTCGACGAGATCCTGTCGGAGCGTGACAAGCTCAACGCCCAGATGCAGACGGTGATCGACGAGCAGACCGACCCGTGGGGGATCAAGGTGAGCCTGGTCGAGGTCAAGGACGTCGATCTGCCGCTCGAGATGAAGCGGGCCATGGCCCGGCAGGCCGAGGCCGAGCGCGAGCGGCGCTCGAAGGTGATCCTGGCCGAAGGTGAGTTCCAGGCCAGCCAGAAGTTGAGCGACGCCGCGAGCGTGATCGAAGCGCACCCGACGGCGATCCAGTTGCGCTATCTCCAGGCGCTGCAGGACGTCGCGGCCGAACAGAACTCGACGACGCTCTTCCCCGTACCGATCGATCTGTTCCGGCCTTTCCTGGAGCGAGCAGAGCGCCAACGCTCCGAAGACGAATCGAGTTCCTGATGCAACGTGGTCTGGTGGGTCTGGTCCTGACCGTCGTGGTGTGCACGACGAGCGTGACGGCGGCGCAGGCGCAGTGGCGCTTCGCCGTGGGACTCTCGGGGGGCGTGTCGACCGGCGACCGGATCTACCGCGCGCAGGCCGACGACGACGTGAGCTGGCGGTGGGAGCTGCCCACCGGCGGATCCGACGTGCGCGGGACCGAGGTGCTGGTGGAGTCGGCGGGCGTGTTCGAGGCGGACAATCCGGGCGACGCCCTGCAGTTCGGCGCCCGATTCACGGTGTTCTCGAACGAGAGCCCGTGGGGCGGCATCCTGAGCTTCGGGCTGAGTGATCTCGACGTCGAAGCCACGCGTCGCACCACCCAGGACAACGTGGACGAGGTTCCCTGGGACCAGTTCTTCACCACGCAGGTCCACGCCGTGGGCACGTACTCGATCCAGCCGAAGACCTCGACGCCTTACCTGCTCGCGGGTCTGGCCTGGGTGTCGTTGGACTCCGAGGGCGACGCGCTCGACCAGTCGAGCCCGGCTCTGGTCCTGGGCGGGGGCTACCGCATCGGGGGACGGGGGGCCTGGATGTTCGACGTCGAGATCCGCGGGGTGTGGGCGTCGCTGGACCTCGACGACGAACAGGCGCGGTTGGAGACCGGCATCGAGCAGCAGGCCGAGACCCGGGACACGGCGTCGGGGTTCGAGTTCGTCGGCGAGGACACCTACCGCGCGATCGAGTTCACGGTGAGCACCTCGCTGGCGTTCTGATCGTCGACGTTCGGACCCGGCGCGTCGCTGTTCAGGCCCGGCGCGAGGCCTGCGCGGTGGCCAACTGCATCTCGACGAGACGGCGATAGAGCCGGCCGTTGGCCATCAGTTCGTCGTGTGTTCCCTGCTCCAGCAGGCGTCCGTGGTGCAGCACCAGGATGCGATCGGCGTCGCGGACCGTCGCCAGGCGGTGCGCGATCACGATGCTCGTCCGTCCGCGCATGAGTTCCCCGGTGGCGCGCTGGATCCGGACCTCGGTCTCGGCGTCGACGCTCGCCGTGGCCTCGTCGAGCAGCAGGATGGGCGGGTCGTGGGCCAGGGCGCGGGCGAAGGCCACGAGCTGACGTTCGCCGGTGCTCAGGCGCTGGCCGCCTTCGCGCAACTCTTCGTCGAGACCGCGGGGAAGGCGCGCGACCAGACGGTCGAGGCCCACGCGATCGATCGCCTGGTGCAGTCGGTGCTCGTCGAAGGCCGGATCCCACAGCGTGAGGTTCTCGCGCAGCGTCCCGCTGAACAGCCGCGGGTCCTGCAGGACCAGGGCCACCTGCCGACGCAGATCGCGTTGGGGCCAGTCGCGCACGTCGATGCCGTCGACCAGCACGCGGCCCGCGTCGACGTCGTAGAAGCGGAGCAGCAACGAGATCACGGTGGTCTTGCCGGCCCCGGTGCTGCCCACGATCGCCACGCGCTCGCCGGGGCGCACGTGGAAGTCCATGCCCGTGAGCACGGACTTCTTGTGGTCGGATCCGTCGTCGAGCACCACCGGTGCCGCGGCGTCCTGCTCGAGCGTGTCGAGGGGAGAATAGCCGAAGTAGACGTCCTCGAAGCGGATGTCGCCACGGGCGCGCTTCGGGGTCTCGCGGGGCTCGGGGCGATCGACGACCTGTGACGTCGAGTCGAGCAGGGCGAACACGCGCTCGCTGGCCGCCATGGCACCCTGCAGGATGTTGAACTTCTCGCTCAGGGCACTGATCGGACGATAGAAGCGCTGGGCGTACTGCACGAAGGCCACCAGCGTTCCCAGCGTGACGGTTCCGGCCTCGATCCACAGGCCGCCCTGCCACAGCAACAGCACCACGGCCGCGGTGCTGACCACTTCGACCACGGGAAAGAACACCGCGAAGGCCGCGACGGTTTCGAGGTGCGCACGGGTGTGGGCCAGGTTCATGGTGTCGAAACGATCGAGACGGCGTTCGTGCTGACCGAAGGCCCGTACGATCGAGATCCCCGCGATGTGCTCCTGCAGGAAGGAATTGATGCGTGCCACGCGCACGCGGATCTTCCGGAAGGCCTGGCGTACGCGCGTGCGGAAGAAGCCGGCCACCAGGAAGAGGACGGGGATCACCGTGAAACTCAACAGGGCCAGCCGCCAGTCCAGCCAGATCATCACCCCCATGATCGCGAACAGCGTGAGCACGTCGGTGGCCACGGTCACCAGGCCACTGGTGAACAGTTCGTTCAGGGCCTCGATGTCGCTGGTCAGCCGGGTCATCAGCCGGCCCACCGGTTGGCGGTCGAACAGGGCCAGGTCCTGGCGCACCACGTGACGGAACAGCTGCCGGCGCAGGTCGAACATGATGTTCTGCCCGATCGTCTGCAGCAGCATGATCTGCACGTAGTGGACGGCGGCGGTCACCACGAGCACGGCGGCGTAGATGCCGCCGATCTGCCACAAGATGCGGCGTTGCTCGACGGCGGTGGCCTCGCTCTCGAGCGCGCGGTCGATCGCCATCTTCACCAGCAGCGGCGCGGCGATGCCCAGGCCGGCCACGACGGCGATCAGCACCGCGGCGAACAGGACCTGCGTGCGGTAGGGGCGCAGGTAGGCGATCAGGCGCGACAGCAGACCGCGGTCGGTGACCGCGACGCGCAGGTCTTCCTGTTCTTCCTGGTCGAATCCGTCGGCGATCGAGCTCACGGGTGTCCGGTCCTCTCCCTCATCGCAGCGCGTCGAGTTCGGCTTCGGACATCTGTTCCTCGTACATGCGGGCGTACAGACCGCCACGGCGTACGAGCTCGTCGTGGGTGCCGTGTTCGACGATCCGGCCCTCGTCCATCACGAGGATCTGGTCGGCGTCGCCCAGCGACAACAGGCGGTGGGTCACCAGCACCACGGTGCAGTCGCTCCAGGCGGTGCGCAGCTCGCGGGTGAGCTCGGCCTCGGTCTCGGTGTCGACGGCGCTGAACACGTCGTCGAGCAGCAGCAGGGTGGGTTGCGGCGCGAGCGCCCGGGCGATGCCCACGCGCTGCTTCTGCCCCCCGCTCAGGGTCACGCCACGTTCGCCGACGGGCGTGTCCCAGCCCTCGGGGAAGTTGTCGCGGTCGCGCTCGAGGCGGCTGACCCGGGCCAGGTCGTCGATGGCGGCGTCGTCGAGGTCGGGCGCGGCGAAGGCGATGTTCTCGCGCAGGGTGTCGCTGAACAGGAATCCGTCCTGCGGGGCGTACCCGGTGCCCGCGCGCAGGTCGTGCATGTCGATCTGCCGCAGGTCGATCCCGTCGACCTCGATCGTGCCCTGGTAGCCGTCGTACTGTCGCGACAGGAGACGCAGCAGCGTGGTCTTGCCCGCGCCGGTGGGTCCGACCACGGCCGTCCACGAGCCCGGGGACAGCTCGAAGTCCAGGTCGTGGACGGTCGGTTCGTCGGCCTCGGGGTAGGTGAAGGTCACGCCGTCGAAGCGCACGCGACCGTCGCGGCGGTCACGGGGCCAGGGCACCGGGTGGGCGGGCTGGCGGATCTCGGGCTCGGCGTCGAAGACCTGGCCCATGCGGTCGAGGCTGGCCAGGCCGCGCTGCCACAGATTGATGGTCCAGCCCAGGGCGATGGTGGGCCAGGTGAGCTGGGCCACGTAGGCCAGGAAGGCCACCAGGGTTCCGACCGTGATCGTCCCGCCGATCACCATGTGGCCCCCGCCCAGCAGCACCGCCACCGAGGCCAGGCCGGCCAGCATGGTCATGACCGGGTACATGGCGGCCTGCACCTTGAAGTAGTGGATGTTCAGGCCCACGTAGTCACGGGCCTCGTCGTCGAAGCGGCCGGCCATGTCGTCCTCGCGGGCGTAGGACTTCACGGTACGCACGCCGGTGAGCGCCTCCTGGGCGAAGCTGTTCACCCGCCCGAACTGCTCCTGCACCGACGAGAAGCGTTTGTAGGTGAGCCGGCTGGCCTGCTGCACCACCAGCGCCAGGATCGGCAGGGGGGCCAGGGCGATCAGGGTCAGCGTGGGGCTCATGGAGGTCATGAGCGCCATGGCCACGACCAGGGTGACCGAGGTGTTGATCACGTACATGATCCCCGGTCCCAGCAGCATGCGGATGGCGTTGAGGTCGTTGGTGGCCAGGGCCATGAGGTCGCCGACCTTGTGGCGGTCGAAGAAGCGGGCGCTCAGCCCGAAGACGTGGGCCGCGAAGTCCCGCCGCAGGTCGAGTTCGATCCAGCGGCTGGCCCCGATCATCAGGCGCCGCATGACGAACTTGCAGATCCCGCCGCCCAGGGTGAGGCCCAGCATGACCAGCGCGGCGTCGCGCGAGGCGGCCATGTCGCCGGCGTTCAGGGCGTCGATGGCCTTGCGCAGCCACCAGGGCGAGGCCAGCAGCAACAGGTCGCCCACCACGATGGCGAACACGCCGATCGCGAGCGCCTTGCGGTGGCGCCGCAGGTAGGGGATCAGTCGTCGGATTCGCACGAGGCGGCGCCCGGGGAGGTTCGGGTTGCGCGGGCAGGGGGTTGAGTCTAAAGTACCCGCGCAGTGGACCGCCGTCCACTCGTGCGGGTAAATCCTTGGAAATCGTACAGTTCGACGATTCCGCCGCGGTGATTCGAGGAGACGTTCCCAAGATATGAGCAATGTGATCGCCATCGTCAACCCCAAGGGGGGCACGGGCAAGACCACGTCGGCGCTGAACATCGCGGCCGGTCTGCTGCGCTACAGCGACATCACCAGCTCGGTGCTGACCATCGACATGGACCCACAGGGCTGCATGTCGAGCACTCTGCTGGGCAAGATCGACGGATCGCCGCCGGCGCGGACGATCTTCGACGTCCTGCGCCGTGCGATCACGCCGCACGACGGGATCACCAGCACGGTGTTCCAGGAGAACATCGAGACGCTGCCCTCGAGTCCGCACCTCGACAGCATGGCGAAGACCCAGATCTTCGACCGCCTGAAGAAGGTCACCGACCAGCTCCAGAGCAGTTACGGCTGGATCCTCATCGACACGCCGCCGAACATGGGCGTGCTCACGCTGAACGCCCTGGTCGCCGCCGACTACGTGCTGATTCCCACGCCGATCAACGGGCTGAGCGTGTCGACCCTGCGCAAGCTCAAGGCCGACCTGCAGGCCGTGCAGAACGGTCCGAACGACCTGCTGCAGGTGCTGGGGATCCTGGTCACCATGAAGGACGCCCGCACCAAGCTGAACAAGAAGCTGGTGACCGAGGTCGAGGAGGTGTTCGGCAAGGACGCCATGTTCAAGACGGCGATCACCACGAACACCAAGATCGAAGAGGCCCCGGCCGAGTTCCAGAGCATCTTCCAGTTCGACAACAGCTGCGTGGGCGCGACCCTCTACCGCGACTTCCTCAAGAAGGAGATGCTCAAGCGTCTGAAGTCGCTCGAGAAGAAGCGCGCGGAGCTGATCGAGAGCCGGTACTAGCTGCAGCTAGCCGTCCACGCGCCAGCGCAGGGCGGGCAGGACCAGGTCCACGACGGCCCGGAACTCCCAGACGTCGACGTCGTCGCCCGCGACGTTGTTGCGATCGTCGATCGCGTGGAAGGCCGCCTGCAGGGCGGCCTTCAGCGTTCCCGGGCGGTGCCAGGTGGCCCCGAGGGTGGCGATCCAGCGCTTCTCGACGGTGCCGCGGGGGAAGGGGAGGTCGACCTGGCCCCGGCGTGTCTCGGCGGTGGTGATCCGGTTCTCGCCCCGCCGCCGGCGCTCGAAGCCCCCGAACAGGTGCCACGCTGTGGCCGGCCGCCAGTCGGCGCGCAGGTGGTGGCGGTCGGTGTCCGGACCCTCGGGTGCGCCGAGGGGCCGCAGGTAGTGACGGTGGTCGGTGCCCTCGCCGCGGTGCAGGTAGGTCCAGGTGCCGATGCGGCGGTACTCGTAGCCGAACAGCCAGGCGTCGCGCGCGAGGTCAACGCCCGCCGTCCAGGCGAGCTGGTCGGGGCTCCGGTCCCGACCCTCGGGGTCGATCTGGAAGTCGTCGACGGCGAGGGATCCGTAGGTCCGCAGGTTCCACCCGAAGAGCGGCTGCAGGTACGTGGCGTCGACGGCGTTGATCGCGTTCACCTGCGTCCCGGTGTCGCCGTCGTCTTCGACCTGGATCTGAGCCCACAGCGGTATGGGGTTGATGTATCGTAGGTTGAGGCTCTCGCTCGGGCCCGCCGCGATCACCGTCTCACTGAGCGAGGCACGCAGCCGGTCGTCGAGGAAGAACAGGTCGAAGCGGTGCCCGTAGAGCCACCGGCGAGTGGGGATGCCGTCGACGACCTCGGTCGACAACTGCCCGGCGAAGGCCTGCACCACGTGATCGCCCCAGTCCAACCGACCGTGCACCAGGTCCACCGCCGGCCCGGTCCCGCCCACCAACAGCCCACCCAGCCGCTCCGGCCCCCATGCGAAGGGCACGCGCCCCAGAGTGAGCGCGCCGCCGTCGAAGTGCGCGCGGAGCCAGGCGGCGTCGAAGTTGTTGCTCGCGTCGAGCTGCGAGAAGGACCGCGTGCGATTGCGAGGATCGTTGTCGCCTCGCGAGTCGAAGGTGAAGTGCACCCCGGCGGTGACGTGCTCGTGGAAGCGCGCGCGGCCGACGAGCTGGGTGCGCCAGCGGTCGAGGGGATCGACGGCGTCGCCGTCGCGGACGTCGGCGTAGAGCGGGCGGAGCTGGACCTCGGGGTCGGTCTCGAGGCCGATGAATCTCAGGCGGGTTTGCAGGCCCAGGCCCAGGTCGTCGGGGACGATGGGGGCGTCCTGCCAGGCCCGCCACAACCGCGCGGCCGCGGATCGTGCGTCGACGCCGACCGACGGCATGGCCACGATCCCGGGCGCCAGCCGATCGCCCAGTTCGCCGCGGCGCTGCAGCTCGGCGAGCAGGGGATATTGTGGATCCAGCGGGGTGACCGGGATCGCGGCGTCGCGGGCGCCGGCCGCGGTGGCCCACAGGGCGAGCACCACGAGCGTGAGTCGAGATCGGAGGCGGGGAGCCGTCCCGTGTCGGGGGCCTCTGTCCATGACGGCGCAGTATGCTGCGACCCGGCTGCAGGACCAAGCCCGAACCCGCGTCAGCGGCGGCCGATCCAGGCCAGTTGCCGGCCGCACAGGCCGCCGTCGCGGCGGTAGCTCCAGTACAGGTCATCGCGTTCGAAGGTGCAGTCGTCGCTCAGGCGCACGCGCCCGGTGTCGAGTCCGCAGCGGACGAGACGGCGCGCGATCGCCGTGCCCAGATCCACGTGGGGGCGGCGGCGCCGGTCGCCGTCGGGTGGCAGCACGTCGCTGGGGTCGAAACGCTCGGCGACCTCCGGACCGACCTCGAAGCGCCGCGGGCCGATGCGCGGGCCCACCCAGGCGCGCAGCCGCGGTGGCTCGGCACCGAGATCGGTCAGCGCGGCGACGGTGGACTCGACCACGCCGGCCACGGTGCCCCGCCAGCCGGCGTGGGCGATGCCGAAGGCTCCGCCCCTGGGATCCCACAGCGCCACGGGCGCGCAGTCGGCCACCGACACGAGCAGCACCACCGAGGAGTCCACGCTGACCAGGGCGTCGGCCTCGCCGTGCATCCCGCCGCGCCCGGCACGCACGACCTCGGTGCCGTGGACCTGACGGACCCAGGCCGCCCGGTCCGGATCGTGGCCGAGGGCGCGGGCGAGCAGTTCGCGGCTGCGGGCACGGCTGCGCTCGTCGTCGCGGCCGGTCCCGGCTGTCGGGAACCCCACGCGCGTGGTCATCCCGCCGGTGGTGCGCTGGGTCTGGATCCAGGGGTCCACCCGCAGCACCGGGCGCCGGCCCAGGTCGTCGCTCACGGCCATCGGGCGAGCATCTCCGTCGAGACCCAGATCAGCGCGCCGAGCATGGCCACTCCGGCCACCACCGATCCCACGCGCAGAAGACCGTCGGTGCGACGCCCCAGCGAGCCCAGCCCCACGTACAGGAAGCCGAACAGGAACAGCAGCAGGAAGGGCAGGGCCACCCACTTCTCGGCGCGGGCGGCGACGACGAGGCCGAACACGAAGTAGCCGGCGAGCAGCAGCTCCAGCCACGTGTGCCAGCGGGCGCGCAGACGGTAGGCGAAGCGGTCGAACGAGCCGGCGGCGGTGCCGTCGCCGTGTCCGCCGGACTTCGGGGTGCGGAGGAAGGGGGACTGGTGACCGGCGAGGGCCTCCAGCACCGCCCGGGCGTTGTTCACCGACATGCCGATGCCCAGGGCGAGCATGGCGGGGAGCTCGCACACGGTTACCCACACGCGCTGTCCCGCCGCGCGCTGGCCGGTCAGGTAGTAGGCCAGCACGAAGGTGGTGGTGGCGCCCATGGTGCCGGCCAGCAGCAGCATGCGCGGGTCGTCGTCGGCCACGCCCGAGGCCAGGGTGGGCACCCACAACAGCACGGGCCCGGTCATCAGCACATAGGTGAAGTTGCTGGTCAGGTGGAGCGCGGCCTCGATCTTCACCGGCAGCGGCAGCGGCGCGCGCAGCACCCGCACCAGGAGTTTCAGTGCCGTCTGGGCGCTGCCCTTGGCCCACCGGTGCTGCTGGGCCTTGAAGGCGTTCATGTCCTCGGGTAGCTCCGCCGGGCTGACCACGTCGTCCAGGTACACGAAGCGCCAGCCGTGCATCTGCGCGCGGTAGGACAGGTCGAGGTCCTCGGTGAGGGTGTCGTGCTCCCAGCCGCCCGCCTCGACGATCGCCTGCCGACGCCACACGCCCGCGGTGCCGTTGAAGTTGAAGAAGCGGCCGGTACGGTTGCGGGCCACGTGCTCCACGTGGAAGTGGCCGTCGAGGAACACCGCCTGCAGCCGCGTGAGCAGCGAGCACTCGCGGTTCAGGTGACCCCAGCGCGACTGGACCATGCCCACCGCTGGGTCGGCGAAGTGGGGTAGCGTGCGCCGCAGGAAGTCCGGGGCGGGCACGAAGTCGGCGTCGAAGACGGCGACGAAGTCGGTGTCGGTACGCTGCAGCCCGAACTCGAGGGCTCCGGCCTTGAATCCCGTGCGCTGGGGCCGACGGACGTGCTCGATGTCGTAGCCCATGCGGCGCAGACGGCGGATCAGTCGCTCGAGGCGCGCCGTGGTGTCGTCGCTGGAGTCGTCGAGGACCTGCACACGCAGACGGTCGCGCGGGTGGTCGAGCCGGGCGGTGGCCAGGACCAGACGCGTGGCCACGTAGCGTTCGTTGTAAAGAGGGAGCTGGACGGTCACCCGGGGCGTCGCTTCGTCGTCGACGGCGGCGGCGGGAGGTGGCACGCTCCGCCGGACCCGCGCGTACAGGAGCAGCAGGCACAGTCGGTGCAGACCGAACACCGCCAGGCCGGCCACGGCTGCCGCGTAGAGGGTGAGGACGAAGTCGATGTTCATGGGAGATCGGCCGGGATGGTAGTGCTCCACCAGCGCCGGAACAAGCTCGCAGCGGCGCTCGGGGTCTCGTCGGTGGGCTTGTACGGTCTCATGGCCTTTTCCGTGACCGGGCCGATCGACACGCGCGAATGGCTGCTGGGCTACGCCATCGCCTGGGGACTGTACCTCAGTCTCTTCGTGGCCGCACGCGACGACGACTGGATCGGTTCGCCCTGGCTGATCCTGGGCTGGGCCCTGATCGCCCGTCTGGTCCTGGTGCCGACCGCGCCCTGGCTCAGTGACGACCTCTATCGCTACCTGCTCGACGGACGCGTCCTCGCCGAGGGGGTGAATCCCTTCGCCCACCCGCCGGCCGAACCCATGATCCAGTCGATCGCGCCCGAGCTGGCGTCGAAGGTCAACCATCCCGAGGTGCCGACCATCTACCCGCCCGTGGTGCAGGGGTTGGCGTGGATCGCGGCCCGGATGGAGCTGGGCGTGGTGGGTTGGCGCGTACTCATGACCGGCATCGACCTGTTGGTCATGGGGGCGGTGGCCCTGCTCTTCGGTCGCGGCGCCCGGGGTTGGCGAGCGGCGGCGGTGTACGGTCTGTGCCCCCTGGCGATCTGGGAGACCGGCGCCAACGGACACCTCGAAGCCCTGGCCGCCTTGCCCCTGGTGCTGGGGGTGTTCTGGATGGAGCGGGGGCATCCGCTGCGCGCGGGGGTGGCCTTCGGGGCGGCGGCGCTGACGAAGTACTACGCCCTGTTGTTGTTACCGCTGTGGCTGGCGCACCGCGGCTTCAAGCGCATGGCCGCGACCACCGTCGCCGTCACCCTGCTCGCGCTGGTGCCCTTCACGGTGGGTGGCGTCGACATCTTCGAGGGTCTGCGCACCTACCTGGCGAACTGGAGCTTCAACAGTCCCTTGTACAGCGTGCTGGCCAACGTGGGGATCCCCGACGACGTGCTGCGCGTGCTGCCCTTCGTGGTGATCCTCATCGGTGGCACGGTGGCGGGGCTGCGCAACGAGGACGTGGTGCGGTCGATTCCCATGCTGCTGTTCGCGTTCCTGGTGATCGGGCCCACGCTGCACCCCTGGTACGCACTGTGGCTGCTGCCGTGGCTGGGCGACCGGCCGCACCCCGGTCACTGGAGCTTCGTCGGGGCCATGGGCGGGGCCTACGCCGTGTGGTGGTCGGTGGCGACCACCGGGCAGTGGACGCTGCCCACGGGCGTTCCCGAGGTGCTGTGGACGATCGTGGCGCTGGGCTGGCTGTCGAGCTTCTGGCGCGAGACGGGCAGTACGCCCGAGCCGGTGTGATCAGCCGACCGAGGCGAGCGCGCGCGTGGTGAGCCACGCCACGAACAGCGCCCACGCGAAGCTCATGAAGGTGCCGATGATCACGTACTCGGCCTCGACCCGCTGCTGCCGGGCGTTGAGGTCGCCGAAGCGCAGGATCGACTTGGCCGCGAGCAGGAAGCCCACGCCGTCGACACGGCCGATCAGCACGAAGAAGAAGATCAGCGCGCGTTCGAGGGCGCCGATCATCTGGCCGCCCCCGCTCAGGCCGCGCGGTTCGATGCCCAGGGCGCGGTCAGGGGCGTCGGCGGCGTCGTGCGCCTGCCGCAACGATCCCTCGAAGCGCCGGACGGCCAGGGCGATCACGATGCTGCCGGTGCGCACGCAGACGACGAGACCGATCAGCACCACGAACAGCGCATCGACCGGGATCGAGGACGGCCACGGCGGCGCCGGAGTGCGGGGTCCGAGCCAGACGGCGACGGCGACCAGCGACAGCACGTGGGCGATCTGGTCGGCCGAGAACAGGCGCAGGTTCGACGGGGCGTCGAGGTGGCCGCTCGCGCGCAGGCGCGCCCGGACCAGTTCCTTGGTGACGTCGATCGCGCCGTGGGCGCCGAAGACGGCCGCCGGGATCCACCACGCCGTCCACGCGCCGACGAACACCCAGGCGACCACGGCGTGCTGCAGCGCGTGGCGGACGAAGGCCCATGGGTGCAGGCGGGTCTTCTGCTCGACGTCGCGGTTCGACTGCACCACGAAGTCCACCAGCGCGTGCGCGGCGAGCAGCGGCAGGCCCGGGTGCAGGATCCACGAGTCGGTCACGAGGGCTCGTCCTCCAGGGAGGCCAGACGGGCTTCGAAGGCGGTCACGGCCGCGGTGACCGTGTCGGCGTGGGCCGAGCGCAGGTGGCCGGCCACCGTGGGCTGGGAGACCGGCGGGTCCCACAGCGCCGCGATCCGATCCTGCCGCCAGCCCTGCAGGGCGCCCACCATGGCCCGGGCCTGCTTCGCCGTCCAGTCCGAGACGAGCACGTCGAGCAGGCGGGCGACCACGTCCCAGTCGTGCAGATGCGAGCGGCCGGCGGGGACGAAGGCCATCCGGCGCGGGCCGAGCCCGGTCAGGGTGCGGCCCGACAGGCGGAAGGCCTCGCCCTCGCTGCGCGACACCCGGTCCTCGGCGAGGAAGTCCACGCCGCCGCGGGCGATCACCACGCGCGTGTCGACCGGGGCGCCGGGATCGTCGGCGAGTTCCGAGCGCAGGACGGCGCGCAGCAGCAGCGCGGCGCGCAGGGAGGTCGACGGGCGCGGGAGTAGCAGCTGCCAGGCATCGCCGCCGTAGACGTCGACGGGGAGAGGCACGGCCGCGACGCCCAGGGTGGCGCGCAGGGTCTCGGTGGCCGCCGCCAGGGTGGGGGCGAGCCGGCGCCGGGTGTCCAGCGAAAGGCTACTGGACCCGACCACGTCGCCGCTGAGCACGGCGACCGGAGCGTGGACGTCGAGGGCCAAGGGCGGACCTCCGGAAGGGGGCTGACCCCTTGTATAGGCAAAAGGGCCTATAATGTCCACATATAGCTCGAAAAGCCTATGTCGTTTCCGGGATCACGCCCCGCCGCCGCAGAGCCACGACCAGCCGGTCGACCAGCTCGTCGACCGACTGCTGATCGGTGGGCAGATGCACCTCCGGGGCCTCCGGGGCCTCGTAGGGCGCGCTCACGCCGGTGAAATCGCCGATCTCGCCGCGGCGGGCCTTGGCGTACAGCCCCTTCGGGTCGCGCTGCTCGCAGACCTCGATCGGGGCGTCCACGTGCACCTCGAAGAAGTGGTCGGGCCCGATCACCTCGCGCGCCCGCTGCCGATCGCTGCGGTAGGGAGCGATGAACGAGGTGATCACGATCAGCCCGGCGTCGTTCATGAGCCAGGCCACCTCGGCGATGCGCCGCAGGTTCTCGGTGCGCTCGGCCGGCGAGAAGCCCAGGTCGCGGTTCAGGCCGTGGCGCACGTTGTCGCCGTCGAGCACGTAGGCCTTGTGGCCCATGTCCACCAGGCGCTTCTCGAGCGCGAAGGCCACCGTGCTCTTGCCCGATCCGCTCAGCCCCGTGAACCACAGCGTGGCCGGGCGGTGGCCCAGCAGCTCGTCGCGCCGTTCGGGCGTGACGTGGCCGCGGTGGCGGGTGATGTTGCGGCTGGCCGGTTCGGCGACCGCGATCGCGTCGCGGCGGCCCGCCTTCTCGATCATGCCCGCGCCGACGGTGCGGTGCGTGAGCGGATCGATCAGCACGAACGAGCCCGTGGCGCGGTTCTCCGAGTAGCGGTCGAGCATGAGCGGGGCGTGGAACTGCATCTCCACGCGGCCGATCTCGTTCAGGCCCAGGGCGTCGGCGTCCTCGCGGTGCAGCTGGTTCGGGTCCACGCGGTAGCGCAGCTCGGCCACGGTGCCGCGCACCTCGGCCGAGGAGTGGCGCACCAGGTAGGGCGAACCCACCTGCAGGGGCTGTTCGTCCATCCACACCAGCATGGCCTCGGCCTGGCGCTCCACGCGCGGCTGGTTGCCCGGCTTGACGATCATGTCGCCGCGCGAGATGTCGCGCTCGTCCTCGAGGCACACCGTGATCGACTGGGGCGGGTAGGCGTACTCGACGTCGCCGTCGAAGGTCACGATGCGGCTCACGCGCGAGGTCTGGCCGCTGGGCAGGATCATCACCTCGTCGCCCTGGCGCAGCACGCCCGAGGCGATGGTGCCGCAGTAGCCGCGGAACTCGTGGTTGGGACGGTTCACGTACTGGATCGGCAGGCGCAGGTCGATGAGGTTGCGGTCGCCGGCGATGTGCACCTGCTCGAGGTGCTGGATCAGCGACAGCCCCTGGTACCAGGGCATGTTCGCGCTGCGCTCGACCACGTTGTCGCCCAACAGGGCCGACACCGGGATGAACGACAGGTCGTCGATCTCGAGCTTCGCGGCGAAGTCCGAGTACTCCTGGCGCAGCTCGTCGAAGCGCTCCTGCGACCAGTCCACCAGGTCCATCTTGTTGACCACGACCACCACGTGCGGGATCTGCAGCAGCGAGGCGATGAAGCCGTGGCGCTTGCTCTGCGTGGTGATGCCGTTCTTGGCGTCGATCAGGACGAGCGACAGGTTCGCCGTCGACGCGCCGGTGACCATGTTCCGCGTGTACTGCTCGTGGCCCGGCGTGTCGGCGATGATGAAGCGCCGCGTGGGCGTGGAGAAGTAGCGGTAGGCGACGTCGATGGTGATGCCCTGTTCCCGCTCGGACTTCAGGCCGTCCATGAGCAGGGCGAGGTCCAGATTGCGGTTCAGGCGCTTGCTCGCCGCCTCGACGCCTTCCATGTGGTCCTCGAAGATCGACTTCGAGTCGTACAGCAGACGGCCGATCAGCGTGGACTTGCCGTCGTCCACGCTGCCGGCGGTGGAGAAGCGCAGCAGCTCGGATTCCTCGTTGCGGCGCAGCAGTTCCTCGACCGTGACCTGGCCCACGATGTCGCTCATGCTAGAAGTAGCCCTCCCGCTTCTTCGTCTCCATCGAAGCGTCCTGGTCGTAGTCGATCATGCGCGTGGAGCGCTCGCTCTGCCGCGCGATCATGGTCTCGGCCACGATCTCCTGCACCGTGGTGGCCGTGCTCTCGGTGGCGGCCGTCAGCGGCCAGTCGCCGAGCGTGCGGAAGCGCACCGACACCTCTTCGACCTGCTCGCCGTCGGACAGCTCCATGGGGTGGTCGAAGTACTCGTGGTCGTCGGGCGTGTAGTAGGGAATGAGCATCCCGTCGCGGCGGACGATCCGGCGCGGCTTCGAGTAGTACAGCTCGCAGAGGTCGATGTCCTCCACGAGGATGTACTGCCAGATGTCGAGCTCGGTCCAGTTGGAGATCGGGAACACGCGGATCGACTCGCCGCGGTGCACGCGCGTGTTGTAGAGGTCCCACAGCTCGGGGCGCTGGTTCTTCGGGTCCCACCGCGAGTGCTCGTCGCGGAAGCTGAAGATGCGCTCCTTGGCGCGCGAGCGTTCCTCGTCGCGCCGGGCGCCGCCGAAGGCCGCGTCGAAGCGGTGCTCGCGCAGGGCCCGCACCAGGGCCTGCGTGTTCATGACGTTCGTGTACTCCACCGAGCCCCAGGTGAAGGGGTTCGCGCCGCGCTCCTTGGCCTGCCAGTTCGTCTCGCTCAGGATCTCCACGCCCAGCCGCTCGGCCGTGCGGTCGCGGTGCTGGTACATCTCCGGGAACATCCACGTGGTGTCGATCACCATCAGCGGGAAGGGGATCGGCGCCGGGTGGAAGGCCTTGCGCGCCAGGTGCACCATGACCGACGAGTCCTTGCCCACGCTGTACAGCATGACCGGCTTGTCGAAGGTGGCGGCCACCTCGCGGATGATGTGGATGGCCTCGGCCTCGAGCTGGCGGAGGGTGGAGAGGGAGTAGTGTTCACTCCCGCGGTGGGAATCGCTCATGGGTGGCGCAGATCCGGGCTGAGGTGGCGCGACGGGACAGGTCCCGTTCGGGGCAGGGGATCGGTCCGGGAGTGTACCGCCATCGGGCGGAAACGGCCAAACCGGGGCTCTTCTTTAGGCGTTGCCGGTGATCGGGGCCTGCGCTAGGGTGCGCCGCAACGGTCGCACGCAGGCTGCTCGCGCCCGGCTGCATCGTGCACCCGCAAGCGACGTACCACCCGAATCCGAGGACTTCGTGGTGAGCCTCCCCGGTCGACGGCTCCGGCCGATCCGACGAGCCTGCTGCACCATCGTGGCCCTGGTGGCCGTGCTGGCGAGCGCCGCGCCCGCCGGCGCCCAGTCCGCCGCGGACCTGCGCCGCCTGCAGTCGCTGACGCCCGAACAGCGCGCCCAGCTGCGCGAGCGGCTCGAGCAGGGCGAGGCCGCGAGCCCCGAGGACACCCTGGCCGAACCCGGCCGCACCGAGCTGCCCGAGCAGCCGGCCGTGGTGCTGCCGCTGTCGCAGACCCAGGCCGAGTCCGTGGTGGCCGAGGCCACCGGGGATACAGCAGACGAGGCCCCCTCGGACCTCTTCGGCGCCGACTTCTTCCGCGGCGATCCGGCGATGTTCGGGCCCCAGAGCTTCGGCCCCGTGCCCGCCGACTACCTGATCGGCCCCGGCGACCAGATCGTGGTCGACGTGTGGGGCGAGGTGGAGTTCCGCCACGAGCGGGTGGTCGACCGCGACGGAACCATCATCCTGCCGCGCGCCGGCCGCATCAGCGCCGCCAACCGCACGCTCGAGGACCTGACCCGGGCGATCCGCCAGCAACTGAGCCGCTCGTACTCGGGCATCGACCCCAGCGGCGAGGGCGGCACGACCTTCGTCGACGTCAGCCTGGGCCGCCTGCGCGCGATCCGGGTGTTCGTGGTGGGCGAGGCCGCCCGACCCGGTGCCTACGAACTCAGTTCGGTGTCGACCGTGTTCACCGCTCTGCACGCCGCCGGCGGCCCGAACGCCCAGGGCAGCCTGCGCAACGTGACCCTGATGCGCGGGACCGAACAGGTCGCCACGGTGGACCTGTACGACTACCTGCTTCGCGGCGAGCGCAGCGGCGACGTGATCCTGCGCGAGGGCGATACCGTGTTCGTGCCCATCCGAGAGGTGACCGTGCGGGCGAGCGGGGCCGTGCGGCGGCCGATGCGCTACGAGTTGATCCCCGGCGAGGGCGTGGCCGATCTGGTGCGCTATGCCGGCGGTTTCGCCGTGGACGCCGTGACCGACCTCGTGCACGTGACCCGCGTGCTGCCCCCGGCCGAACGCGTGCCCGGCGAGCCCGACCGCGTGCAGCGCGACCTCGATCTCGGGGCCGACCCGAATCCGATGCTGCTCGACGGCGACCGCCTGAGCGTGGACCGCGTGCCCGAGCGCCTGCTGAACGTGGTCGAGGTGCAGGGCAACGTGAAGAACGCCGGCCGGTACGAGTACGTGGAGGGCGAGACCGTGGCCGGGCTGGTCGAACGGGCCGGGGGGCTGTGGGACGACACCCTATTGGAACGTGCGACGTTGGACCGCGTGGACGACGACGGGACGTATCGGAGCCAGGACGTGCCGTTGAGGGAACTGCTCTCCGATCCGGGGCGCGACCTGGAGTTGCAACCGCGCGACGTGCTCACCATCTACTCGATCTGGGACGTGAACGACCGGTTCAGCGTGACCGTGAGCGGCGAGGTGCGCTCGCCCGGGACCTTCGATTGGCGCGAGGGCCTGACCCTGCGCGACGTGGTGTTGAAGGCCGGGGGGCTGCGGCAGTCGGCCGACCGGCTGCGGGCCGAGGTCTCACGTCTGCGCTTGGAGGCCTTACGAGAGGCCGACAGCGAGATTCCGCCCGAGCGCACTATCGATGTGACCATGGTGACGCTCGGCGACGACTGGCTGCAGGTGAACGGCTCGTTCGAGCTCGAGCCCTTCGACCGCGTGCAGATCCGGAGGTTGCCGTGGTGGCAGACGCAGCGGACGGTGCAGCTGCGCGGCGAGGTGATGTATCCCGGCGAGTACTCGCTGGAGAGTCCGGACGAGCGCTTGAGTTCGGTGATCGAGCGGGCCGGGGGGTTGAAGCCGACGGCGTATCTGGCCGGAGCGCGGTTGGAGCGGTCGCAGGACTCGATCGGGAACGTGGCGCTGGATCTGGAGAAGGCGTTGGAGAACCCCGAAGACGAGCACGATGTGATCCTCGAGGCCGGCGACGAGATCGTGGTGCCGCCGGAGCCGTACACGGTGAAGGTGGTCGGGGCGGTGAACTTCTCGACCAGCGTCGTGTGGGAAGACGGGTTGGGGTTATCGGACTACGTGTCGCGTGCCGGTGGGTACGCCGAGAGGGCGGACAAGTGGGGGACGCACGTGGTGTACGCCAACGGGATGTCGCGGCCGATCCGGCGGTTCTGGAGGGATCCGGAGGTCAGGCCGGGGTCGACGGTGGTGGTGCCGGTGAAGGAGCCTGATGAGGGGCCGACCAGGCTGGAGACGCTTCGTGAGATCTCGGCGATCGTTGCGAGTGTGGCTACGGTTTGGTTGGTGATTGATCGGACGGATTGATTGTCTGAGGAGACAAGGGAACGTGGTTGAGACCAAACATGACGCCGACGTCTCCCTGGCGAAGTCCGGTGAGGTCTCGCTCCCTGGGATCGGAGTGTTTCTCCTCAGGTATCGGCTCCTCATAGCAGCGATGATCGCA
>DATFKK010000202.1 GCA_035268685.1 Candidatus Krumholzibacteriia bacterium
GATCGAACACGGTCAGCCCACTGGACTCGCTCACGGCCGGGCCCTCGACCCGTCCGTCGGGGCGGATCCGGAAGCTGACGACCGTGCTCACGTAGCTCTGTCCCAGCGCGCTCGCCGGCGTCGGTTGCCAGCGGCGACCGATCTTCCGCTGCACGCGGACCAGGTAGCCGTCCTCGAGCTCGGACGCGGCCGTCGACGCCTGCACGGCCGCACCCCCACCGAGCTCCTCCTTCGGCGCGGTGGGCGGCGTCTCGGTCGTGTCCTCGGCGGTCAGGTCGTCCCCCCGCGTCTGCGCCCGCGGCTGGACCGGCTCCGGCTCGGGCAGGTCCTGACCCGAGAGCGGCGGCGGCGGCAGATCCGGATCGGGCGGCACGATCTCGCGTGGCTCGAGCTCGGGCTCCTCGGGCGGCGCGTCGGGCGACAGCACCCTCTCGGGCCGCTCGATCTCCGCGGGCGGCGGCGGGGGCGGCAGGTCCGACTCCGGGGGCGTCGGCTCGAAGGGCTCGGGTTCGGGCTCGTCGGGAGCCGGATCGGGAACGGGGTCGGAGACCGGCCTCTCGGGCTCGACCGGAGGCGCGGGAGTCGGATCGGGCTCGGGCGCGGGGGTACTCTCGACGGTATCCATGGCCTGGGCCGGAGCCACGGCGAGTCCCACCGAGATCGAGTCCATGGCCGGCGGCGAGGGCACGAGCGCCTGGGACAGCAGTCCGCCGCCCAGGATCACGACCAGATGGCCGGCGAAGGAGATCAGGAAATAGCGGCGCATCAGCGAGGCCAACCCGGGTCGTCGCCGGCCGGTTCCACCACGAGGCTGAGGTCGTCCACTCCCCCTTCCTTGATCTCACCCATGACCCGCACCACGAATCCGTACGGGACACCCTGGTCACTGCGCAGGTAGACCGGACCCTCGGTACCCGCCGGCCGGATCCGCCGCAGCTCGACCGCGAGCTGCGACAAGGGCACCACGTCCTCGTCCACGAAGACCCGTTGTTCGGGATCGACACTCACGACCAGTCCCTCGTCGGTGGCCGATGCCGGGGTCCGGGCCTCGGGCAGCTCGACCTCGACACCGCCCTGGATGAAGGGTGCGGTGAGCATGAAGATGATCAACAGCACGAGCGTGACGTCGACGAGCGACGTCACGTTGATGTCGGCCAGCGGCCGGAAGCGGTCGCGTCGGGCCAGGATCGAGAAGTCGTCGTCCATGACGGTTTTCCCCCGCGCTCGTGGCGCTCCGCGTCAGCGGACCGCGTGCTGCGACACGGACTCGCTGCTGAGTTCCTCTTCGGCCACGACGTCGGCGAGCAACGAACCCAACCGCGCCATCTCGGACTGCTGCGACTGCAGCCGCCGGGTGAAGTAGTTGAAGCCCACGACCGCGGGAATGGCCACGGCCAGACCGCACACGGTGGTGATCAGGGCCTCGGCGATCCCGGGACCCACCACGTCGAGCGTGGCCGATCCCTGCCGGCCGAGCTGCAGGAAGCTGTTCATGATGCCCCACACGGTGCCCAGGAGTCCGAGGAACGGCGCGACGGCGCTCAACGTCGCCAGCCACCCGAGACCGCGCTCCTGACGCCCGAGTTCCGACGAGGACTCGCGATCGATCCCCCGGGCGAGCATTCCCAGCAGCAGGCGGTCCTCGCCGCCGCGGCGCTCCTGGTAGAGCGGCCAGTAGTCCTCGCTGAAGTACACGAAGAGCCGTGCGAGCGGTGCACCGACCTGCGTCTTGCACCAGTCGGCGAGTTCCGCCATGCCGATGCGTCCTTCGCGGGCTTCGTCGAATCGTCGCCAGAAAGCGCGGTTCGCGGACTCGGCTCTCTTCACCCGCACCGCGCGCTCGATCATGACCATCCACGAGATGACCGAGAGCACGAACAGCAGCAGGACGATGAATCGCGCGAACAGGCCTGCACCGGCGACCAGGCCGCCGATCTCGGTGAGGATGTCCGCATAGGGAGCGACAGCTGGTGTCATGGAGTTCCTCGGTCTCGGACCGGTTCGGCGCAGGAGATCCCGATCCGGCCATCGATGCGGGGACGATGATCGGCGTGCCTCGAACGTCAGCGGTTGGCGGGGTGACCGCTCGGGCACTCCTACGCGGCGCCACGCGCCGCGGTTCCCGGAGGTGGCGCCACGCTAGGCGGGGCGATCCGGCAGGTCAAGCGCCGAGTCGGGCCGCTCAGCGGCGGAAGGCCGGGTGCTCGTCGTAGTACTCGCGCTCGAACACGGTGCGGAAGTCGAAGCCGTCGTCGAAGTCCCGGACGTCGTCGTCGTCGGTCCGCGCGAGCACGCCTCGCTCCACGAGATCGAAGACGATCGCACCGAAGTCGCGGCTCTCGTACACGCCCCAGGTGTTCAGGACGTGCCGCGCCATGGGCCCGAACTCCTCGCGGGCACAACGGCGGATCCCGTCGAGCAGCTCGGCGCCCGACACGTGACGGGGCTCGTCCAGGTTCCGGAGGGTGTAGTCCAGAGCCTGCATGACGAATTCGTACGCATGCGGAGAATAGGGCTGGTTCTCGACCAGCTTGCGCAGACGGGGCATCAAGGTGTCCGGACCTCCGTTCGGAATCCGGGAACAGTTACGCCACCCGGGCGCCGGCTGTCAACTCGCGGCCGCACGGGCCTCCCCGGCCCGATCGACCCGATCGTAGACGTCGAGGTAGTCCTCGATCACGCACCGGATGCAGAAGGTCTCCTTGGCGATCTCGCGCGCCGCCGCACCCAGGCGTGCGGCCAGCGCCGGATCCTCGATCACGCGCAGGGCGGACGCCGCCATCCCGTCGACGTCGTCCGGATCGTGCAGATACCCCGTCTCGCCGTCGGTGATCAACTCCGGCAATCCACCCCGGTCGCTGGCCACGACCGGCGTACCGCAGCTCATCGCCTCGAGGGCCACCAGACCGAAGCTCTCGGTCGCGCTCGGCAGCAGCAGGACGTCGGCCATGGCGAGCAGTTCCTCCATGCTCTCCTGCGCTCCGAGGAAACGCACGTCGTCGGCGACGCCCAACTCCCGAGCCCGCATCTGCGCCGGATTGCGCTCGGGACCGTCGCCCACCACGACCAGGGTGGACGGACGTTGGGCCCGCACCCGGGCGAAGACCTCGATCACGCGGCTCACGTTCTTCACGGGACGCAGGTTGCTGGCGTGCATGAGCAACGGGCGATCGCCGTCACGCAGGGGATTGTTCGCACGCAGGTCGGGCCGCGGGACGAAGGCCTGGGTGTCGACGAAGTTGCGGATCACGTCGATCTCACGATCGACGCCGAACACCCGGTCGGTCTCGCAGCGGAGGAAGTCGCTCACCGCCGTCACCGCGTCGCTCTGTTCGATCGCGAACCGCGTGAGCGGGTAGAAGCTCGGCTCCTGACCCACCAGCGTGATGTCGGTCCCGTGCAGGGTCGTGATCACGCCCAGCCGCGAGGGTGCCAACATCCGCTGTGCGAGGTAGGCCGCCGCCGCGTGCGGAATCGCATAGTGGACGTGCAGTACGTCGAGGTCGTGGTAGCGCGCCACCTCCGCCATCTTCGACGCGAGAGCCAGACTGTAGGGTGTGTGCGGGAAGGGCGGGTAGTTCGTCGTCTCCACCTCGTGGAAGAACACGTTGGGAGTGAAGTGGCGCAGTCGGACCGGCAGCGCGTGGCTGATGAAGTGCACCTCGTAGTCGTCGCGCTGCGCCAGCGCGAGCCCGAGTTCCGTGGCGACGATCCCGCTGCCACCCGTCGAGGCGAAGCTCGTGATACCGACTCTTCGTCGCGCCGCGCCTCCGTCCCGACCCCCTGCCCCGTTCATGGTCGATCTCCTCGTGTGGGTACTTCCGCCGGCGCCAACCATGGATCCTCCACCACGAATCCCTCTGCGAACTCGACCCCGACCCGCTGGCCGAGCCGGGCTCGGCGACCCTCGTGGGCGGCCAGGAAGCCAGGCGCGTTGATCGGCGTGGCGGTGGTGTCCGGCGTACGTCGGAACTGTGATTCGTAACGGCCGACCGCGCGGCGCCAGGCCTCCATGCCGGCTCCGACGTCGAAGGCCACGTGCGTGGGAGCTTCGTGGTGGCATGGATAGAACAGCAGGCGCTCACTGCGGTGGGCCGGCCCGCGATCGGGGGCTCGCCGCCCCACACCGGCGAAGAAGTGGGCGCGCCGCGCCAGCGCACCCGCCGCCTCGTGATCGGGATGACGGTCGTCGATCCACGGTGCGAACAGCCAACGTGGTCGGTGTTCCCGCACGAGATCGATCAGCGCGTCGAGTTGCGCGTCGTCGTGGGGGTCGATCCCGCCGTCGGGGAGACCGAGCACCGGTCTCCGGTCCGAGGCGCCCAGGTCCGCCGCGGCACTCAGACTGCATGCGCGGCGCTCCTCGGCTGTGCCGTTGCTGGCCAGTTCCCCGCCCGTGAGGTCGGCGATCAGGACCTCGTGTCCGGCGGCGGCCAGCACGGCGACGGTGGCTCCGCAGAACAACTCGACGTCGTCGGGATGCGGCGAGAGGAACAGTGCATCGCAGGTCCTCGACCGGTTCATCGTCCGGATTCCTCCAGGTGCAGGGCGATGCACGGCACCCGACCGGAATCGATCGCGCGGACGTACGAGTGCTCCAGCTCGGCTCGGGCACGGGCCGCGTCCCCGTTCCACGCGACCCACCACTGGTGCGCCACGAAGGCGCGTTCCTGAGGTCGGCCCCGCAGGTCGAACCACGCGGCCCGGCGCGCCGGATCCCCGTCGGTCCGCGTCGCGGCCAGGCGGTCCCGCAGACGGTCGATCTCGCGGGTCAGGCGCGGCCCGACGCGTCGTACCTCGCGACGCGCGCGATCGGTGTCGACGGTCGACTCGAGGGCTTCCATCGCCGAGCCCACCGTGGTCGCGGCGGTGTCCACGGCGCGTCCCCAGGCTTCGGGCAGTCCCGACCGGCGCAGGATCGACGCATCCCCGTTCAGGACCGCGGTCCTCGTGGCGTGGTCGGGCGGCCACGGTACGTCGTCGGGGATCATCACGGCGTGAGGACGGGCAGCCGGCCGTGCGGCCCGGACCCCCAGTTCCCCATACAGGGGCGACAGCTGACCGTGGTAGGACAGCTCCGCCGGTCCCAACACCGAGGCGACGGGGCCCAGCAGCGCGTCCTGCCACACCGGACGCAGCAGGACCGAGGGTGTGACGCGATCGACGTCGACCGCACGCATCTCGTCGGCCTCGACCTTCGTCCTGCGGTCGCCGTCCAGGAGGAACAAACCACTGGACCGGGCCTTCGCGTCGATCGCCACCGGCCAACCGCGCGCCTCGAGTGTGCGCGTGTGTTCCTCGAGCGCCGCGGTGATCCGCGGGTGTTCCGACACGTAGCGTTCGAACAGCGGACGCCCCAGCCTTCGCAAGCGTGGCGAGCGGGCGTCCACCACCACCAGGCCGTCCTCCGCGAACATGTGCAGTGCCCAGGCTCGCGCACGATCGCCGAGAGCGTGCAGCTCTCGCATCGACTCCAGCCATTCCTCGACCACGTGGGGCACGCCGATGCGTCGCAGGACGGCGGCCTCGACGTCCGGGAGCGAGGCGTCGGTCACGTCGCCCACCCGAAGGCCCGGTTCCCACGCCGAGGTCGGGATCTCGGCCCGGAAGGGTCCTTGCGTGGGATGGTACGCCCACGCCCGACGCACCTCCTCGAAGTCGGAGTCGTCGGCACCACACCAGTACACGGGCACGACCCGGCGTTCCTGCCGCTCCGAGAGCGTGCGCGCGATCGCCACCGCACCGGCGATCTTGTAGAAGCAGTACAGGGGCCCGAGCAACAGCCCGGGTTGCTGACCCGTGATCACGCACGCGGCGCCACCGGCCAGGGCCTCGAGCCCCTCCAGGCTCCGGATTCCCGCTCCCGTCCGCACGTGGTCTCGCCGGAGTTCCTCGAGGAACGCGGAGTCCGTCCACGCGGGCCCGGGCGCGGGCAGCTCCAGATCGAAGGTGTCGAGAACCGGGGCCGCCGTCGGTGCCGTGACCTCA